>JAFQBT010000070.1 GCA_017399625.1 Oscillospiraceae bacterium | reverse complement strand
ATATAATATGTCTTGCGTGACTGCAACAAGGCGGATGCTATGCAAGCATATCACTTGTGTGACGTCCGCACGATATGCGATGAAGCGGGAGGTTGCTGTCTGTGTGACAGGTAATTTCCGCAGAGTATGTCCGATTTTAAACCGGGCGACAAGAAATACTGCACACCCATGTGTGTCGGCGTATGTGATGAGCTGCGTTCGACGGGTCTTGTTATTAATGCGTACCTTTGCGCTTAAAAAGCTGGAGGTGCGCGCGTCCGGAGATACTTGCGTCTATTATATATAATATATAATAGAGTGCGGCATTTCCGTTTTTTTAATGAGAAGGCATGAAACACACGGGAACGTGGAATGTGTTTCACAAGGTCGCACCCCAAGTGTCATTGGGAATCAATTAAGGAGGCGATTTTAGTGGCAGTCAAAGAAAAAATCAGAATCAGACTGAAGAGCTATGATCATCAGCTTATCGATCAGGCAGCAGAAAAGATTGTTGAAACTGCAAAGCGCACTGGTGCTCGCGTTTCCGGTCCTATTCCGCTCCCCACCGAAAAAGAGATCGTAACCATTCTCCGCGCTGTTCATAAATATAAAGACAGCCGTGAGCAGTTTGAACTTCGTACCCACAAAAGACTCATCGACATTCTGAGACCTTCCAACAAAACTGTTGAAGCTCTCACCGGTCTTGAGCTCCCTGCCGGCGTCGAAATCGAAATCAAGTTCTGATTGAACTGATAACGAAAACGACCTAATGCAGGTCATGTCGATCCGCAAAATATGAATGCGGAACCGACCAATAACCAATAGGAGGCAGAATAATGAAAAAGGCAATCATCGGCAAAAAGATTGGTATGACCCAGCTTTTTGACCAGGCAGGAAAAGTAATTCCTGTAACTGTTGTTGAAGCCGGTCCCTGCGTTGTTGTTCAGAAGAAAACTGTTGACAACGACGGTTACGAATCCGTACAGATCGGCTACGGCGAGATCACCGAAAAACATCTCACCAAACCCCTTAAAGGACATTTTGCAAAAGCAGATGTCGCAGCGAAGAAATATCTCCGCGAATTCAGACTTGACGACTGCTCCGCAGTAAACGTCGGCGATATCATCAAAGCGGACGCTTTTGAAATCGGCGAAAAAGTAGACGTTACCGCAAAGAGCAAAGGTCACGGTTACGCAGGTACCACCAAACGTTATGGTTTCAAAGGTATGCGCGCAACCCACGGTGTTGGCCCTATCCACCGCCACATCGGTTCCATGGGTAACTGCTCCGACCCCGGCCGCGTATTCAAAGGCACCAAACTTCCCGGACATTTCGGCTGCGAACGCACCACTGTTCAGAACCTCGAAGTTGTTAAAATCGATGCAGAAAACAATCTCATCGCAATCAAAGGTGCAATCCCTGGTCCTAAAGGCGCAATCGTAAGCGTTATGGCTGCTGTTAAGAAACAGAAAGTCAAGAACACTTCCGTATCTATCAGTAAGAACCCGCAGAAAGCTTCTGCACGTAAATGATAAAGGAGGAAAAGACACATGTTAGACGTTAAAGTTTTGAACATGAACGGCGAAGAAGTCGGTACTCTTTCCCTCTCTGAAGCCGTTTTCGGTATTGAACCGAACACTGTTGCAATGCACGCAGCAGTTGTTAACTATCTTGCTAACCGTCGTCACGGTACTCAGTCTACCAAGACCAGAACCGAAGTTCGCGGCGGCGGCAGAAAACCCTGGAGACAGAAAGGCACCGGCCATGCTCGTCAGGGTTCCACCAGAGCTCCTCAGTGGGCACACGGCGGCGTAGCTCTTGGCCCGAAACCGAGAAAATATCGTTTCACTCTCAACAAAAAAGTTCGCAGACTTGCAATGCTCTCCGCACTCAGCTGCAAAGTTGCTGCAAGCGAAATGATCGTTCTTGAAAACCTTGAGCTCAACGAAATCAAAACCAAAGCAATGGTAAAAACCCTTGCAAACATTGGTGCAAACGGTAAAACCCTTGTTGTTATGCCCGAAGTTAACGAAAACGTTATCAGATCCGCACACAACATCCCCGGCGTAAAAACCGCTCTTACCAACACCATTAACGTATATGACATCCTCAACCACGATAACCTTGTTATCACCAAAGAGGCTGTTGCAAAAATTGAGGAGGTGTATGCAAAATGATGAAAACCGCTCATGACATCGTCATCGCTCCGGTTATCACCGAAGCTTCCATGGCTGCAATCGGCCAGAAGAAATACACTTTCCGTGTAATGAAAAACGTAAACAAACAGGAAATTGCCAAAGCTGTTGAAGAACTTTTCGGCGTTAAAGTTGCAAAAGTTAACACCATCAACATGAGAGGCCGCAACAAACGCGTTGGCCTTCACTATGGCAAAACCGCTGACTGGAAGAAAGCGATCGTAACCCTTAAGGCTGACTCCAAGGGCATCGAGTTCTTCGAGAGTATGCTGTAAGGAGGACGGACTGAATGGCTATTAAGTTCTATAACCCCACTACTCCCGGTCGTCGCGATATGTCCACTATCGATTACTCTGGACTTTCCAAGGTAGCTCCGGAACGCAGCCTTCTCGAACCGATGAAGAAGCATTCCGGTCGTAACTCCTACGGCCGCATCACCGTTCGTCATCGTGGCGGCGGCAACAGAACCAAATATCGTATTATCGATTTCAAACGTAACAAAACCGGAATGATGGCAGACGTCCTCACTCTTGAGTACGACCCCAACCGTTCCGCTCACATCGCTCTTGTTCAGTATGAAGACGGCGAGAAGAGATACATCGTTGCTCCTCACGGAATGAAACCCGGCGATAAAGTTGTTTCCGGTCCGGAAGCAGACATCATGCCCGGCAACGCTCTTCCCCTTATCAACATCCCTGTTGGTACTTTCATCCACAACGTAGAGCTTTATCCCGGAAAAGGCGCACAGCTTGTTCGTTCCGCAGGTACCATGGCACAGCTCATGGCTAAAGAAGGCAAGTACGCACTTATCCGTCTTCCCAGCGGCGAACTTCGTAACGTTCCTAACGGATGCTACGCAACCATCGGCCAGGTTTCCAACGTAGAACACGGCAACGTTTCCTACGGTAAAGCAGGCCGTATGCGCCACATGGGCTGGAGACCTACCGTCCGCGGTTCCGTAATGAACCCCTGCGACCATCCTCACGGCGGTGGTGAAGGTAAATCTCCTATCGGTCGTCCGGGCCCTGTAACCCCTTGGGGTAAACCTGCACTCGGTGCAAAAACCAGAAACAAACACAAGGCTTCCGATAAATTTATCGTGAAACGCCGCAATGCGAAATAATCGAGAAGGAGGATAAACGAAATGAGCAGAAGCGTTAAAAAAGGACCGTTTGTTCAGCCTGTTCTTCTTGCAAGAGTTCGCGAAATGAACAAAGCAGGCGAGAAAAGAGTTCTTAAAACCTGGAGCCGTTCGTCCACGATCTTCCCGGATTTCGTAGGACACACCTTTGCGGTTCACGATGGACGTAAACATGTTCCGGTATATGTAACCGAAGATATGGTTGGTCACAAACTCGGTGAGTTTGCTCCCACCAGAACTTTCAGAGGTCACGCCGGTTCCAAAAAAACTAACAACGGTAAATAAGGCCGAGAGGAGGATTTCACATGGAAGCAAGGGCTATTTTGAGATATGCCCGCATCTCGCCTCGTAAAGTACAGATTGTTCTCGATCTTATCAGAAACAAACCTGTAGATTATGCGATGGCAGTGCTTAAACACACCCCCAAAGCGGCCTGTGAGCCGCTCGAGAAGCTCCTGAAATCGGCTATCGCCAACGGAGAGAACAACCACGGCATGAGCAAAGACAACATGTACATTGCAGAATGCTTCGTAACTCCCGGCCCGACGATGAAACGAATTCAGCCTAAAGACCACGGTAAAGCATTCCGTATTCTTAAGAGATCTTCTCATATCACCCTGGTTCTCAGAGAAAAAGACTAAGTAGGAGGTAAATTAATGGGACAGAAAGTTAATCCCCACGGTCTCCGTGTTGGTGTAATTAAAAATTGGGATTCCCGCTGGTTTGCCAAAGACTCGGTCTTCGGCGATACTCTTGTTGAGGATTACAACCTTCGTAAATTCCTCAAAAACAAACTTTACGGCGCAGGCGTTCCGAAAGTAGAAATCGAACGTACCGGCGACAACAAAGTGAGAATCCACATCCACTGCGCAAAACCCGGCATGGTCATCGGCCGTCAGGGTTCTGAAATTGAAAAACTTCGCCTTGAATGCGAGCAGATGCTCAACAAAGGCAAAGAAGAAAAAGTTCAGGTTTTCCTCAACATTGTTGAAGTTAAACAGCCTGATAAAGATGCACAGCTTGTTGCAGAAAACATTGCTGCACAGCTTGAACGCAGAATTTCCTTCCGTCGTGCAATGAAACAGTCCATCGGACGTTCCATGAAACTCGGCGTTAAAGGTATCAAAGTACAGTGCTCCGGCCGTCTTGGCGGTAGAGAGATTGCCGGCAGCGAATGCTATCATGAGGGCACCATTCCGCTTCAGACCATTCGTGCTGATATCGACTACGGTTTTGCAGAAGCTGCAACTACCTACGGCCGCATCGGTGTTAAAGTTTGGATCTACAACGGCGACGTTCTTAACGACGTAAAAAAACAGCCCTCTCGCAAAGAAGGAGGTCGTAAATAATGCTTCTTCCGAAGAGAGTTAAATACCGTCGTGTTCAGAGAGGCCGCATGAAAGGTGCTGCACACAGAGGTAATTTCGTTTCCAACGGCGAATACGGCCTTATGGCACTTGAGCCCTGCTGGCTCAAAGCAAACCAGATCGAGGCAGCTCGTATCGCAATGACCCGTTACATCAAACGTGGCGGTCAGGTTTGGATCAAAGTTTTCCCGGATAAACCCATCACTGCAAAACCTGCAGAAACCCGAATGGGTTCCGGTAAAGGTGCTCCTGAATATTGGGCAGCCGTTGTTAAACCCGGCCGCGTAATGTTCGAAATCGGCGGAGTATCCGAAGAGCTTGCAAGAGAAGCAATGAGACTTGCTTCCCACAAGCTTCCTATCAAATGCAAATTCGTAAAAAGGGAAGAAAAGGGGGTTGAAGAGCAGTGAAAGCAGCACAGGTTCGTGAAATGAATAAAGCAGACCTTGAAAAGAAACTTTCTGAGCTCAAAGCCGAGCTTTTCAACCTGAGATTCCAGCACGCCATTAACCAGCTTGAAAATCCGATGAGACTTGTTGAAGTCAGAAAAGACATCGCAAGAGTTAAAACCGCTCTTCGTGAACTCGAGCTTAAGGCAGAGCAGTAATTGAAGGGAGGATAAAGCATGAACGAAGAAAGAAATCTTAGAAAAACCAGAGTCGGTATCGTTGTTAGCGACAAAATGGACAAAACCGTTGTTGTTAAAGTAGAAGACCGTGTTCAGCACCCCCTTTATAAAAAGTTTATTAAGAGAACCGTAAGATTCAAAGCGCATGACGAAAACAACGAATGCGGAATCGGCGACCGTGTAGAAATCATGGAAACCAGACCTTTGTCCAAAGACAAACGTTGGAGAGTTTCCGAGATTATCGAAAAGGCCAAATAATTAGAGTCGGACGGAAAGGAGGAAATATCTGTGATACAGATGCAATCTCATCTGAAGGTTGCTGATAACACCGGTGCAAAAGAACTTCAGTGCATCCGTGTTCTCGGCGGTACCAGAAGAAAATATGCT
>JAFQBT010000069.1 GCA_017399625.1 Oscillospiraceae bacterium | reverse complement strand
GCGTCAAGAACATACCATTTACGCTCAATAGTAGAAGCGTTAGGCATAGTAGTGGACATAGCGTTTACCTCCGTTTGAATTTCCTTATAATATTACTTTCGTTCAAAAGCGACAGTCATTATTATAATTAAACAAAAGCCCTTTGTCAACAGCTTTTTTGAAAAAATTTAATTTACAAATTGATTGCTCTGTTTTTCTTTGTTTTTCTCCTGTTTTCTCCGTTTTGCTGACTTTCGATTTTTAAATTTTGTTTTTAAAACAATTGAAAAAAGGGCTTGAATCAGCCAAAATACAAATTGTTAGCGCTCTAAACAAAAGAGTGCTAAAATTAACATTTTGTTCAAAGAAGTATAATAAAATATACGATTTTCGGGGGTATAACATAATTGTCAGAAGGAAATGACATAGAATACAAATAAAAAGAGAAAAGAGATGGTCTCCGATGGAACACATCGAAAAATCAAAGCTCATTTCCGTCTAAAAAAACAAAAATCCTATTTAAAATTTTGGAGGCATTATTATGTTTGAACTTGCACGCAGAAATAATCATCATGTAGAAATCTATAACCCCTTCCGCGAAATGGAAGAATTTGAAAAGAAATTCTTTGCTAACCCCTTTGCAGGATTTTTTGAAACTCCTGCCTTTGCCGAATTTAAAACCGATGTTGCGGACGAAGGCGACCATTATCTTCTTGAGGCCGACCTTCCCGGTTTTGAAAAAAAGGATATTCGCCTTGACGTAAACGGGGACGTTCTCCGTGTCCACGCAGAAAGACATTCCCGCTTTGAAGAAAAAGACAAGGAAAATAAGGTTGTACGCATGGAGCGTTCTTTCGGATCCTATAACAGAGAATTTGATATCTCCGGAATTAAGGCGGAGGAAATCAAAGCAAAATATGAAAACGGTGTTCTCAAGCTTGTTCTTCCGAAGAAGGAACAGGTTCTTCCCGAAAGCAGAACTCTTGAAATCGAATAATACCGAAAAAACAAAAAAAGGGAAAGCGGCAGCCGCCGCTTTCCCTTTTTATTTTTCTGTTTCTTCTTCAATTTTTACCTTGCGGCGTTTTTTGACCGCTTCGGTCAGTAAAAATTCTATCTGTCCGTTGACGGAGCGGAAATCATCCTCCGCCCATCGGGAAATTTCTTCCCATAAAGTCGGCGAAAGCCGGAGCAAAAGCTGTTTTTTATCTTTTTCTGCCAAAAGGCCTCCGCCTCCTTCCGTTTGTTTATAATACTATTTTAATATATCGAGCCGGTATTTACAATAGGCTGGGCGTCGTTGCTTCCGCAAAGAACAACAAGAAGGTTGGAAACCATCTGGGCCTTGCGTTCCTCGTCCATATCAACGACATTGTCGCCTTCAAGGCGTTCAAGAGCCATTTCCACCATTCCCACTGCGCCGTCAACAATAAGTTTTCTTGCGGCAATGATTGCGGAAGCCTGCTGGCGCTGGAGCATTGCGGCGGCAATTTCCGGAGCATAGGCAAGGTGGGTGATTCTTGCTTCGGTAACTTCGATTCCGGCGATTTCGACCCTGCACTGGATTTCGTCTTTAAGGCGCTGTGCAACCTCAAGGCTGGAACCGCGGAGGGATTTTTCATCCCCTTCTTCGGATTCGTCATAGGGATATTCCCTTACGATGTTGCGGAGGGCGGCATCGCACTGGGTGGAAAGAAATTCAACGTAGTTATCAACGTTGAAAACGGCCTTTGCAGGGTCGGTAACGTGCCAGATAACAACGGTTCCGATGATTACCGGGTTGCCGAGCTGGTCGTTGATTTTCTGTTTATCGTTGGTAAGGGTGATTTCTTTAAGAGAAACGCGTTTATTGGTGGAAAGCTGAACGTTTGCGGTGGTCGCTTTTCCGGAAGCGGCTGCTTCCGCATTTGCGGCGGCGGCTTTTTCAAACGCCTTTTCGTAAGCGGGGTTTATTGCGGAGGCAAAAGGATTGATGAAGAAAAATCCCGGTCCGTAAATAGTGCCGTAATATTCGCCGAAAAGGGTGAGGACATAGGCTTCGTTGGGGCGAAGGGTGCGAAGTCCGCAAAAGAGAATCGGTAAAACGATAAAAGCAAGAATCGCGCACAGAATAAGCAGAATCAAAGAAAGCGGGAACAATTTTCCGCCGTCAAGCATGATACAGCCGGCGATAAAGCCGCCGATAGTCACGATTTCGCCGAGAATGAGCAGAAGGAGCATTCCCATGCCGTTTTTCGGACGGAGTTCCTTGCTGTAATCGTTTCTTACGTTTGCATTCATAATATGATCATCCTTTCTTAGATGTGAATAGCAAAAACTGATATCATTTTGATATCAACATCATATTACCACATCCTGGAAAGGCTGTCAATATTTTTTTAAAGCCTTCCCTCGGGGGAAGGTGGCAAAACCGAAGGTTTTGACGGATGAGGGGAAAACCCTGTCCAATTAAAAACGGCCGCATTTTTTGCGGAACGGTCAAGACCGTTCCCTACGGTAACCGCCGAGCCAATGACCTCCCCTTTCAGGGGAGGCTCTTTATGCAGCGGGGCTTTTCCGGGTTTCCTTTTCCGGAAAATAAATTTCCCGGAGAACAAAAAATCCCGCGCAGAAAACAAAACCAAGCGCCGCGCCGATGATTATGTTTTCAAGGTGCTCCGGCGAGGAAGGTTCCGAAGGCAGAACCGGATTTTCGATGATTTTCGCGCTGCTGCCGCCGATTATTTCCGCTCCCTTTTCCGGAAGAACCGCCGCAACCGCATCCGCAAGGGCCTTTGCATCGACGGGTTTTTCCGCAGAAACCGTTACCCGGAGGATCTCCGTGTTTTCAACCGCTTCGGAAAAAATCATTTTTCCGGCTTTTTCTGGGGTGATATCCGCTTTTGCGGCGGAGATTATCTCAAGAAGGCAGTCCCTTGTCCCAAGGATGACCTTATAGGAATCCACAAGGCTCCGGGAAGCGGAAATATCGCTTACCGTCGTGATTTCATAATTTCCGTTGTCGATATAGAACATCACCGAGGATTCATAAACCGGATTCAGGAGCACAAAGCTGATTGCCGCGGCGAATGCACCGCAAATAATAGTTCCGGCGGCGATTATATGCAGCTTTTTTATTAATAAAAGGAATATATCTTTTATATTAACTTCAAATTCCCTGCTCATTCCTCATCCTCCTTTTTCCAGACGGTTCTGTTGATTATTTCCGTATAGCTTTCGATGATTCTGACGATTTTTCCGGAAACGTTCCGGTCGGAATAATCCGGAACATCCGCCGCAGAATCACCGTTTCTGTTCATGGAAACCGCGGTTTCCACCGCCCGGAGAAGGGATTTTTCTCCGATTCCCGCAAGGATAAATGCGCCTTTTTCAAGAGCTTCCGGTCTTTCGGTGCTGGTACGGACGCAAACCGCCGGAAAAGCCTTTCCGACGGAGGCAAAAAAGCTGCTTTCCTCCGGAAGGGTTCCGCTGTCCGAAACCACCGCAAAGGCGTTCATCTGAAGATTGCAGTAATCATGGAAGCCGAAAGGTTCATGGCGGATGACCCTTTTATCAAGTACAAAACCGCTTTCCGAAAGCCGCTTTGCGCTTCGGGGATGGCAGGAATAGAGCACCGGCATATCGTATTTTTCCGCCATTTTGTTGATTGCGCCGAAAAGGGAAAGAAAGTTCCTTTCGGTGTCGATGTTTTCCTCCCGGTGGACGGAAAGAAGGATGTATTTTCCCTTTTCAAGACCAAGCCTTCCGAGGATATCGCTCCCTTCGATTCCGGAAATGTTTTCCGAAAGGACCTCCGCCATGGGTGAACCAGTGGCGAAGGTGCGCTCCATCGGAAAGCCGCATTCAATAAGATATTCCTTCGCCCGCTGGGAATAGGGAAGGTTAACGTCGCTTATGATATCGACTATTCTGCGGTTCGTTTCCTCCGGAAGGCATTCGTCCTTGCATCGGTTGCCCGCTTCCATATGAAAAACCGGAATATGGAGCCGCTTTGCGCTTATGGCGGAAAGGCAGGAATTTGTATCGCCCAGAACGAGCAGGGCATCCGGCTTTATCTCCGCCATAAGGTCATAGCTTTTCGAAATGATATTGCCGATTGTTTCTCCAAGATTTTTTCCGGCGGCGGAAAGATTTATTTCCGGAGCATCAAGCCCCAGATCCCGGAAGAAAATTCCGTTGAGGTTGAAATCATAGTTCTGTCCGGTGTGGGCAAGGATGGTATCAAAATATTTCCGGCATTTTTTTATCACCGCGGAAAGACGGATTATTTCCGGTCTTGTTCCTACGATTATCAGAAGCCGGAGTTTTCCGTTTTCCCTGAATTTCGGATAGTTTTCCAATTTTTATTCCACCTTTCCGGGATAGGTATCGGGTTTTTCCGGGCAAAAATTTTCGCTTGCCCAGATTACGGTGATGAGTTTTTCCGTTTTGCTGAGGTTTATTATCTCATGAGCACAGCCGGGAGGAATGAGAATCTCCTCGATTTTATCTCCGGAAATCCTGTGCTCAAAAATCTCTCCGGTTACGCTGTTGCGGATGCGGATAAGCCCCGTTCCGGAAACTGCGGTGAAGATTTCTGCCTTTGTCATGTGCCAGTGTCCGCCTTTGAGCACGCCGGGTTCAAGAATGTTGAGGCTGAGCTGTCCGGAGCCTTCGGTACGGAAAAGTTCGGTGAAACTTCCGCGCTCATCGGAATGCGTTTTTTTGAAAAAGGCGGTTTTATCCGCCGGGAGATATGAAAGATAGGTCGAAAAAAGCGCTTTTTCAAGGGATTTTTCCGGAATTGACGGGATTTCCCCGCCGTCCGGAAAGCCTTTTATAATTTTTGCAATTTCGCCGAGGGTCGTTTTATAAGTTCCGGGAACGAAGCAGAATTTTCCCCTTTCCGAAGGAACCAAAGCGCTTCCGAAATAATCGCAGCGATTGATTTTTCCGCCGAGCACGGAAAGAATCTCCTCAGCAAGGCGGTCGATATAAAGAAGCTCAATTTCCGCATCCGGATTTGAAATTTCCATGGATTTTCCGTTCGCCGCATTATGGCAGAAGGTTGCAACGGCGGAATTATAGTTCGGTCTGCACCATTTTCCGAACACGTTCGGAAGGCGGTAAACAAGAACCTGAGCACCGGTTTTCTCTCCGTGCTCAAAGACAAGGTTTTCTGCCGCAAGTTTTGATTTTCCGTATTCGCTTCGGGCATATTTTCCGGAAAGGGAAGCCTGGACCGAACTCGCAAAAAGGAAGGGGCAGCTGTTGCCGGAGGATCTGAGCATGCTCAGGATTTCACCGGTGAAATCCCGGTTGATTTTCATAAAATCCTCCGGATTTTCCGGCCGGTTTGCGCCGGAAAAACAAAGGACAAAATCCGCCTTCCGGCAAAATTCCCGGAGGACATCCTTCGGGGTATCCTTTTCGCATTCGAAAATTTCGTGTTCTCCTCCGGCTTTGAGCACGGCGCAAAGGTTCCTTCCGATGAATCCGCCGGCGCCGGTTATGAGAATTTTCATCCGAGCACCACGCCTTCCGAAAGAGCTTTTCTGATATATTCCGCGGAAAGAAGTTTTTCAACCGTTTCCTCAACGCCGAGTCTTTGGGTGTTGTGGCTGGTATATGCCTCCTCCTCAAAGGGCGGAATATCCCCGTCGATGCAGAATTTATCATAGTTAAGATCCCTTTCATCCGCCGCAACCCGGAAATAATCGCCCATATCCTCGCTTCGGATGCTCTCCTCCCTTGTCATAAGGGTTTCAAAAAGCTTTTCGCCGTGCCTTGTTCCGATGATGTTCGTTCCGGTATCGCCGAAAAGATTCTGCACCGCTTTTGCAAGGTCGCCGATGGTTGCCGCCGGGGATTTGCGGATAAAAAGATCCCCGGGATTTGCGTTTTCGAAGGCGAAAAGGATGAGATCCACCGCTTCATCAAGGTTCATAAGGAACCGGGTCATATCCGGATTTGTGATGGTGATGGGATTTCCGGCTTTGATTTGTTCGATGAAAAGGGGAATTACGGAACCGCGGCTGCACATAACGTTTCCGTAGCGGGTGCAGCAGATAACTGTTTTTCCCCGCTCCTGGGCAATTCTTGCGTTTGCGGCGGCAACCCGCTCCATCATCGCCTTGGAAATTCCCATGGCGTTGATGGGATAGGCGGCTTTGTCGGTTGAAAGGCATACAACCTTTTCTGCCTCTGCTTCCATCGCCGCATGGAGCACGTTATCCGTTCCGATAACGTTGGTGCGCACCGCCTCCATCGGGAAAAATTCGCAGGATGGAACCTGCTTAAGCGCCGCCGCATGGAAAACATAGTCGACTCCCCACATGGCATCACGGATGCTCCGTTCATCCCGGACGTCGCCGATATAAAATTTTATTTTGTGGGCGTCCTCCGGGAATTTCTGCTGAAATTCGTGGCGCATATCGTCCTGTTTTTTCTCATCCCGGGAGAAAATCCGGATTTCGCCGATATCCGTCCGGAGAAAGCGGTTCAGCACCGCGTTCCCGAAGGAACCGGTTCCGCCGGTTATAAGAAGAGTTTTGTTTTCAAAAATGCTCATGCAAACACCCCGTTTTTATTTTAAATCTTTCAAAAGAATTGCGTTTCCGATAAGTTCTGCGTTTTCCCGGAAGTCTGCGACGAAAACCGGAACGAGAACGGAAGAAAAAATCTGTGCCGCAACCGAAGCAGCCGCAGCTCCCGCTCCTCCGAAGGAAGGAATCAGCAGGAAATTCAGCAGAACGTTTCCGACTGCGGAAAAGAAATATACCAGAACAAGCTTTTTCTGCCGGTTTTTACAGACTATCCATGCGTTCCGGGCAACTCCGAGATAGGAAAAAGCGGTCTGCCAGGTTATTATCCGAAGGATTTTTGCCGCCGGAAGAAAAGCTTCGCCATAAAGGATTTTTATAATCGGCTCACCGAAGATGCAGAAGAAAACCGAAACGGAAACCGAAAGCCAGAAAACAATTGCATAAAGCCGCCGGTTCATTTTTCCGAAGAGCTCTTCGTTTCCGGCGGATTCGACTATTGAAGGATGGAACGAATCGATTGCCGCGGAAAGAACAAAGCACCAGACAGCCGAAAGGGAAAAGGCGATTGAATAAAAACCCGTTTCCGTTTCGCCGAAAAATTCCCGGAGCATTATTTTATCCGTCTGGGAATATACTGCAACCATAACTCCAGGGAGTATAAAATGCTTTGATTTATCCAGAATGTATTTTGCATAATCCGCCGAAAAGAAAAGTTTTTCGCCGCCGTTTCTTTTATATGCGATAAAAAGAAAAATTCCGGCGAAGATATAATCCACCGATGCCGCAAGGGCAAAGAAAAGAACGCTTTTTCCCGTAACAATAAGGAAAATTTTATAGCAGGCGGTGATTGCATAGGCAAGAAAAGCCGCCAAGGCGGAGATTTTTGATTCCAGCTTCGATTGGAACCAGTATGCAAAAAGCCCGGAAATTTCAAAAATCAGTCCAAGAGAAGAAAGAGCGACAACCGCCGATGCAAGTTCATCCTCCGGATTTATCAGGAACCCAAGGGCGGTTATTGCCGCCGCAGAAAGAAAACTTGAGAAAGCCCGGAGCCCCATGGATGTCCCGAGGATTTTTCCCTCCTCCCCGGGATTTTCGGCAAACTCCCGGAGGATAACCGAGTTTATCCCGAGATTGCAGACCGAGGCAAAAAATCCGGTGTATGCGGCGGCGTAGCTTATCAGTCCGAAATTCGAAGGACCGAGATACCGCGCAGTCAGAAGTCCCGCAAGGAAATTTATTGCCATCTGCCCGATTTTTCCTGCAATGATCCAGCCGGCGTTTTTTGTGATTTTATTTTCAAGAAGTTCTTTTATCATCTTTTTCCTCAAAAAAATCATGCTTTGCCGCAGGGTCCGTTTTCAAAAAAGACTCCCTCTTCGCCGGAAAGAACCTTTTCCGAAAGGACATAAAAACGCTTTGCGGCGGTTTTTGCGTTCCATGAATCAACAATAGTTTTATAGGCGGCGAAACCAAGCCGTTTTTGCACGGAGGGATTTTCAAGAAGGAATTTCACCTTTCCGAAAAGCTCATCCGCGCCGTTTTTATATGTGAACCCGTTTTCGCCGTCGTTTATGAGATAGGTGACCGCGCCGGCTTCGCTGTTTCCGATTACCGCACAGCCGCTGTTCATGGCTTCGTTAAGAACAGCGCCCCAGCCTTCGCGTTTTCCGCTTGTGAGGATGAAAATTCCGGCTTTTTCCATCTCCCGGCGGACTTCGGAAGGATTCATCGCGCCGAGGAAAACAACATTTTCCGAAAGACTTTTTTCCAGAACCGCCCTTCGGAGGTTTTCCTCCTCTTCACCAAGGCCGATGAGTTTTATCCGGAAACAAAGGCCTGCGTTTTTCAGCCTTTCTGCAAGTTCAACGCAGATTTCCGGGTGCTTCCAGCGAAGGAACCTTCCGCACCAGAGGATTTCGGCGCAGTCCTTTCCGGAAAAAACCGCTTTTGGATTTTCATATCGGACGGTCTCCGGAAAATATCCCCATTTATATGCCCGGTTTTTAAAAAGACCGAATTTTGCAAAATCCTTTGCGGAAAAAGCACCGGCGGAAAGAAGGCGAACATTTTGCGGATTCAGAAAACGCCATTTTATAAGGCGGAAGGGGAACTTAAAAATCTCCGGACCGTTTTTAAAAGGACGCTCCGAATACCGGAAAACAAGCTTTTTTGCCCGGATGCATCTCTGAATAATCTTTTCCGGAGCGGAGCCGGCTATTACGATATCCGCATTTTCGATGGCAAAATCCGCTTCGGCGATTCCAAGGACGTAATCCGGTTTTTTCTCCGTTCCCCAGCCAAGCTTTTTGCGTTCTTCGGGCATTGCTTCGGTTTCGATAAAACGGAAATCATCAAAAAGGAGAGCAAATTCATCCGAAAGGCTTTTTTGATGATGATTAAAATAATTCGAGATAAAAACAAGTCCTGCCGTTTTTAAAACCTCCCTTTTTCCGCCAAAAAGGCAAATTTTTCAAACATTCCGTCAATGAGCAGGAACGCGCAGAAGAAAAGCGGCGCACCCTGCCAGATGGGTTCAAGGAAAAACTGTGCAAAGATAACCAAGGTGAAAACCGCCCCGGAGATTTTTTCGTTCCTCCCGATTTCCGGAAGAAGATATATCCGCCGCATCCGAAGAAGCGAACTTACCGAAAACAGAACCAGCGCGAAAAAGGCAAAAATCCCCGCCTCGTCAAAAATATCAAGCCAGAGGTCATGGGCATAGTTCCCGGCAACTTCGTTTTTTATATGGTTTCCGCCAAAGGGAAACCGGAAAAAGTTTTCGAGGTATTCCGCCTTCAGCAAAAGGCGGCTTCCGGCTCCGAAAAGGCTGTTGCCGTGGATTTCAAGCCTTTGGAAAAGATAGCTGTTTTCATAAAGGCTTTTTGTTCCGAGGAAATCCGAAGAAAAAAGCGCCGCAAAAATTCCGGAAAGAAAAATCAGCATGAGCACCGCAAAAATCTTTCTTCCGGCGCCTTTTGCGCCGAAAAACCAAAGCAGAAACGCGAGAAAAGCCATGAGCATGCTCAAAGCGATGAAGGAGCGGCTTCCGATGAGCACGCTGTAAATCCCGGCAAAAATCCAGAGAAAAACGCCGGAAACGGCAAAAATCTTCCTCTTGGAACAGAAAATTATCCAGTAAAGAACCGCAATAAGAAAGGTTGCGTTGACTATCTGCCCGGTGGCGGCGGAATATTTTCCGCTGAAAATATCAAGGCTCCTTCCGGAAGAAAGTTCCGTTCCGATCGCGATGTTATAGATAAAATTCCCCAGCACCCGAAAAGCCATCCCGAAGGCGAGAACGGATGCGGTTCTGAAGATTCCGCCGGTGTTTCCGCTTTCCGGAAGGTTATATCCGGTTATCCAGATGAGCGGAACCGCAAGGAATTTTGCCGCCGGAAGGATTCCGGAATCCGGAAAAACAAAAAAGAAGCATAAAACCGAAAAGAGAACCGGAAGGATAAAATTCCCCGGAAGCCGGAGATTTTTTCCGTTCATAAAAAGAAAAGCTGTGCATACGGCGGAAAAAAGCCCGAAACCAACCGAGCCGATTCCCATAACCGCGAGCATCAGCAGAAAAAGAAGGATATTCTGTTCGTTTTTCCGGATTTCCGGGACAGTTTTTTGCGCTGCCATTTTTTTACACTCCCCAAAAATTCCGGTTCAGTTCTCATCCGAACCGGAAAAAACCTCCTCATAAAGGGAAATATATTCCCCGAATTTCTTCCTCATATCGAATTTTTCCCCGAAGCGGCGGCAATCCTCCGCCGCAAAATCCGCATTTTTAATGGCGGAAACAAGGGCTTCAAAATCATCTTTCCTGATAACCATGCCGCTTTTTTTGCCGATGGTTTCGGCGCAGCCGCCGGAATCATAAGTTATAACCGGCGTTCCGCAGGAAGCGGCTTCAAGATTCACCGTCGGGAAGGTATCCTCCCGGGTGGGGTTAACAAAAACATCCGCCGCGGAATAAATTTCTGCAAGTTCGCGCTGATTTTCCGTCCTGCGGATGGGGATTATACCCTCCGGAAGGGATTTTTCGGTTTTTTCGTCCGTTCCGACGAGGACGATTTTATATCCTTCGCCGAGCCTTCCGGCGAGTTTTATAAAAGCATCAAGCCCCTTCTTTTCGTTCCAGCCGAATGCACAGCCAAGAACGATTTTTTTGCCGAAAAGCCCGTATTTTTTTCGGAAATTGCTTTCAATGGGACAGAAAACATCCGGGTCGATGCCGTTATTTATAATTTTCACCGGATAACCGCCGAGGAAGGATTCTCCTGCAAGATTTCCGAGCCATTCCGAGGGTGTTACAATGGTGAGATTTTCGATTCCGGTGAAAAGTTTCCGCTTGATTTCAAACATTTTTGCGGAGTTATCAAAGAAACTTTTCGGATAATTCCGGAAAAGGGAACAGCCGCCGCAGCCGCTTTTCCATTTTTCGCATCCGGCGGATTCAAAATGTGGGCAATGCCCGGTGAACGCCCAGCAGTCATGCAATGTCCAGACGGTTTTTATATTTTTCCGCTTTATGTATCCGAAAAGAAGCGGAAGATTTATATAGGAATTATGGATGGAATGGAGATGGATTATATCCGGCGAAAAATCCTCGATTTTTCGGATAAGCTTTTTCGTTGCGGAATATGCAAAATGCCCCTCGAATCCGGAGATCCTTGCAAGAAGAACGCTTGCGCATCTTCCGTAAAAACCGCCGATTTTAAGATATTCCTCATCCGGTTCGGAAAAGCGGTTTGAAAAAGTTACCGGTGAAGCGCAAAGAACTTTGTGCCCGCGTTTTTTCGCTTCCTTTGCAATTCCGAACATGATTTTTCCGGTGCTTCCGAAAACGCCGCCGTTTATCTGAAGGATTTTCAATGCCGCAATCTCCTTTCCGTTTTATTCAAGAGGACTGTAAAATTTCATCCCAAGCTTCATCATTATATATTTTAATATAAGGAATAAAGGAGCGGGAAGATTCCGGCGCAGAAAGGTCCGAAAATCAAGCAGAAATTCCTCAAAAAAGCCCGTTTTCTCCCGGTTTCCGGAATAGATTGGGTTCTTTTGAAAATACCGCGCCGCCTTCCGGAGGATTTTTCCTTTCCGGATAACGTCGAGGAACGGAAATTCGCCCCGGCAGCTTATGGCGCATTTTGCGCCGAAGCTTCTTGCATATTCCGTAAGGGAAACTTCGTATTCCCATGGGTCAAGTTCCCTACCGAGAGTCGAAAGAAGAAAATCTCTCCGCCAGATTCCGGGATAAAGGCTTATTTTATAGCTCCCTTCTGAAATATTCCGGAGCCAGAAGCCCTTATATTTTCCGGATTCCCTTGCGCCTTCCCTCCGGAGATATCTTTCCGAAGCGCCGTAAAGCCGGAGATAATCGATTTTTTCCTTCTCCATAAAGCCGATGGCTTCGCGGATTTTTCTATCTTCTACAGGCTCGGTCAAAAAATAATCCTCGAGGCATAAAAGAATATATTCCGCGGAAGATTCCGAAAGCGCCGCGGAAATTCTTCCGGTGATTTTTGCTCCTTCCCCGGCGGAAACAACTGTTACTTTTTCAAATATTCTTCCGGTGGGGAAATCCGTTGCAAGAAAAGTTTTTCCCCTTTCCGGAAAATTCCGGTTCAGCAAAAGGATATTCGCATCCCATAAATCGGAAAATTTTTCGCAGGTGCAGATTATCATCTCATAATCCGTTTTTCTTACGGTATCCATTTATCGCATCCTCCGTTACAGAGCGGAAAACCGCGTTGCTGTTTTTGAGATTATGGTTCTTTTCGGTGATGATTTTTGCGTTTTCGTAACATTGCCGCTGGAAAACCTCATCATCAATAAGGCGCCTTATGGCGGAGCAAAGCTCCTTTTCGTCGGTGCAGACTGCGGCGCTTTCCGTTGATTTCATATATTCGATGATTCCGCAGTCCGCCGAACCGAAAACAAGAATCTGCGCTCCGGAAGCAAGGCAGTCCGCAGCCTTTGTTGAAAGAGAATAGCGGGTGTTGCGGATATGTTTTTCCCTGAATCCCTCGACTATCACAACAATATCGCTTTCCGCGGTTTTTGCCGCAACTTCGGAATAGGGGATGGGACCATGGAAAACAACATTCGGGTTATTATCAAAAACCGCCGTTGTTTTCCGTTCGGTCTGGGCGGAATAAATATGGAGCTTATAATCCGGCGAGATTTTTCCAAGGGCTTTTCCGATGGCGGAAAGGGATTCGTTCCTGCCCTGGCGGATGTTCCCGAAATAGGAAATAACCGGATTTTCCCTGTTGACCGGGGAAAAATCCTTCCTTTTGAGTTCGGAGGAAAGATAAACAGTCTTTCCGGAAAGTCCGAATTCGGCGTTATATTTATCCCTTATTTTGTCGCTTATGAAAATCGCGCTTCCGCCATGGGCGAAAACCTTCCGGATAAGCCTCCGGTAGGAGGATTTATAGATATGATACAGGGGCGAAAGGGATTTTTTTCCGTTGAAATAATAATCGTCGCCGATGGAGGAGATTATCGGAATATCGAATTTTTCCGCGGCATAAAGGGCGATTTCCGGAATGAAAAAATCGTCCGAAAAGCTGAGGAAAACGCATTCCGGTCCGAAATCCTCAAGCCATTTATCAAATTCCGCGCTTTGCCAGAGCTTTCTTTTCCAAAGCATCTTCCGGGCAAGATAGATGAACGGATTTTTCCTCGAACCGATGCTGTAAAGAAAACCGAAGATCCCCCGTTCTCCAAAGCGGGTTTTTTCTTCGGTTTCAAGTTCATCAAAGCGGAAAGTTTTTTCAATTTTCGTTTCCGGAAAAAAGCGGCGCAGAAGGAGCCGCTTATCCGTAATCTGATAAAAATATTCCGCATGACCTTTGAGCGGCGGTTTCGGGTTTGAAAAAACCTGCGCAAGGTTTTCCCTTTCCCAACCGCTGAAATATGCTTCAAAAGCCCTTGCGGATGTGTTTTTGCTGTATGGAGTTGTTCCTACTATAAGAATTTTTCTGAACATTTATTCTTCATCTCTTAAAAATGCTTCAAATTCATGGCGGCTTTTCCGCTTTTCCTCCGAAGGGGAAACGGAATAATCCCCGAAAAGCCTTCGAAGAAAATAATCATAACCGGCGATGATATCAAATTTTTCCCCTTCGAAATCCGCCTTTATTTTCTTTTCAAAAATCTCCCGGGGCATAACCTCGCGGATTCCTTTATCGCCGACCATTCTTCCGGCAAAGGCGCATTTTTCAAAATCCGCCCTCCGGAGGAATCTGTCAAAAATCCTGTTTATAAAATCCCGGCTTAAAATCCTGCTGAGAATATAGCAGAAAAAGCGGAGAGGTTCGTAATAAAATTTCCGTCTTTTCGATTTATTAAATTCAGTCCAGCCGGAAGCGATTTTCAGCCCATGGATAAACTTAAAAACCGCACACCTTGCCTTTGCGGAAAAAAGGCTGTTTCCGATTCCTTCAACGGGAAAAATATCCACAAAAACGCCGATGGGTTCTTCGGCACGGATTCCTTTTTCGAAAAGAACCGTGTTTTTATGGCAGGCCTTTGCAAAGGGATAGGGATATCCGCTTCCGGAAATTTCCCGGCAGAAAAGATTGAAGCCGGTTTTTCCGCTTTTTGCGGCGGCAATGAATCTTTCATAATCCGGGCGTGGAATCATTATATCGATATCGTCGTCCCATGGGATAAAGCCTTTTTCCCGGACTGCGCCGAGGAGCGTTCCGCCGGAAAGGCTGTAGGAAATTTTGTTTTCATCACAGAAATCCCGGACGGAGCAAAGAACTTCGAACCCGAGCTTCTGTATTTCGCTGTTACCGAGCTTTTTCATGGAAAAATCAGCTCCGCAGAAAATATTTATAGAACAGCGCCTTTGCTTTTTCCGGCGCTGAAATAAAAATTTTTGCAAAAACCAGGCTTGCGGCGGCTTCGAAAGGCGATATCATGCCTTTTTTCACCATGAATTTCAGAAGGAACTTCCGGCTTTCAAAAGCCTTTTTGCTGCTTCTTCTGGAATAAAAACCGTTTCCGGTCCTTGCAAAAACAAGAGTTTCGTTTATATTCCCGAACCTGCATCCCGCAGCGAGCATTCTTATCCAGAGGTAATAATCCTCAAGATAAAAAAGCGGCTTATAGCCGCCGGATTTTATAAGAGCGGATTTTTTGATGCAGACGCTCATATGGTTCATGGGACAGCGGAATCTGCTCATCTTAAGGATTTCGCTGTGGTTTTCGGGGCAGGAGCGGATTCGCTTTTCCCCGGAAATATTGCTTTCGAATTCGGCAATATCTGTTCCGAAAACGTCCGTTTCCGGATGTTTTGCCGCATAGAGCATCTGTTTTTCAAAACGCTCCGGTACGCTGATATCGTCGGAATCCATCCGGAAAATATAATCCCCGGAACAAAAATCCGTTCCGATACGGAGCGCTTCTCCAAGGCCGACGTTATTTTCCAATGGGACAAACCGGACAAAATCCTCTTTTCCCTTTCTGAAATCATCGAGCACCCTGTGAAGCTCCGGAGAAAGGGGACCATCGAAAACGATTATTATTTCATCCGGCTTTGCGGTTTGTTTTTCAAAAATGCTTTCCAGCGCTTCAGAAAGAAATTCCGGCTCATCTTTTCCGTAAACGGAGATGAGCACCGAAAAAGATGGCTTTTTCATCTTGCGCCTTTCTGTCCGAAAACAACGGGAAAGGTCCGGAAAATGCATTCCATATCAAGAAGAAACGACATTTTTCTGATATATTCCATGTCAAAAACGATTTTTTCCTCCGGACGGAGGTCATAACCGCCGTTTACCTGAGCAAGACCGGTGAGTCCCGGTTTTACCGCAAGGCGGTTTGAAAAACCGATTATATATTTTTCAAATTCCCGGTAGAAAAAAGCCCGTTCCGGTCTTGGACCCACAAAGCTCATTTCGCCGGTGAAAATATTGAGCAGCTGGGGAAGTTCGTCAATGCGCGTTTTCCGGATGAAACTTCCGAATTTTGTGGAGCGGGAATCGTTTTCCGAAGCCCAGCGGGGACCGGTTTTTTCCGCATCGGTGCGCATGGAGCGGAATTTATACATCATGAAAGGCCTTCCGTTTTTGCCGAGTCTTTCCTGAACATAAAAAACCGGACCGGGAGAATCAATTTTTATAAGAACCGCCACAACCGCCATTGGAATAAGAAGAAAAAATCCCGCGGCAAGGGAGGCGGAAATATCAAAAGCTCTTTTTGCGAAAAAATAAAAGGGTCTGTCCGGAGCCTTGATTTCCGGAACGATCTGAACTTCCGGATTTTTCAGAAAAGAAACTTTTTCATCCATGCTCCAAAAATCCTTTTTTTGACAAAATTCGACAGATTTACGCCGGAAAAACAATGAATATGCAAAAAAACGTATACCATAAAAAACTTTCCGCAGGTGAATTGCCGAATTTCATTATAGCACTATGAATAAAAAATTCAATGCCCAATGCATGTTTTTCTTGCAAGTTATAAAAATTTTTTGAAAAATTTTGAAAAAAAGGGGGGAAACGCAAAGGTTTACAACCGGAAAGCAAAAGTTTATAATATTACTTGTAATTTTGCGTTGCGGAATAAGAATATTTTTTCAAGGGGTAGGGCATGAAATTTATACATTTATCGGATCTTCATATCGGAAAAAGAGTGAACGAAATTTCCATGATCGACGACCAGAAATATATTTTCAATAAGATACTGGAAATAATTGATTCCGAAGAACCGAAGGCGGTTCTTATTTCCGGGGATGTTTATGATACGGGAGTTCCTTCGGCGGAAGCGGTTTTGCTTTTCAACGATTTTCTCTGCGAACTTGCGAAAAGAAAAATCGAGGTAATCATTATCAGCGGAAACCACGATAATGCCGCAAGGCTTGCCTTCGGCGAAAGCCTTATGGAGCGTGCCGGAGTGCATATTTCTCCGGTATATAAAGGTTCCGTAAAACCGGTGGTTCTTTCCGATGAATACGGAAAAATAAATTTCTGGATGCTTCCATTCATAAAACCCATCCATATAAAAGGCCTTTTCCCCGAAGCAGGAATAGAAAGCTATACCGATGCCTGCCGCGCTGCCATCGAAAATATGGATATAAACCCGGCAGAAAGGAACGTTGTTCTTGCCCATCAGTTTGTAACCGGCGCCGAAACCTGCGAATCCGAAGAAATCAGCGTCGGCGGAACGGATAACGTGAGTGCGGAGGTTTTTGCTCCGTTCGATTATGTCGCTCTCGGTCATCTCCACGGACCCCAGAATATCGGTTCGAACAAAATCCGTTATTGCGGAACCCCGCTTAAATATTCCTTTTCCGAAAGGAACCACCATAAAAGCGTGACCGTTGCCGAAATCCGCGAAAAAGGAAATCTCGAAATCCGCCTTGTTCCTCTTATCCCGAAGCACGATATGCGAAGAATAAAGGGAACCTTTGAACAGCTTTACAGCGCCGGCTCTTACAGCGAGGATTATATCCATGCGGTTCTTACGGACGAAGACGATATTCCCGAAGCAGTCGGACGCCTCAGGGATATTTATCCGAACATGATGATCCTCACTTATGAAAACACAAGAACCAGCAGGAACCAGACAATTGATTCCGCCGAAGACGTTCAGCAAAAATCTCCCATAGAGCTTTTTGAGGAATTTTACTGCCTGCAGAATAACCGCGAAATGAGCGCGGAACAGAAAAAATTTGCGGAGGAACTTATTGAATCCATCAGGGAGGAAAAAGCATGAGACCTTTAAAACTTGTTCTTTCGGCTTTCGGTCCCTATGCGGGAAAGGAAGAAATCGATTTTTCCGCTTTCGGAAAATCCGGAATTTATCTTATAACCGGCGATACCGGCGCCGGGAAAACAACGATTTTTGATGCAATCACCTATGCTCTTTTCGGTGAAGCCAGCGGCGAAAACCGAAAGAACGATATGCTCCGTTCAAAATATGCCGGACCGGGAACAAAAACCTTTGCGGAGCTGACCTTTGAATACCGAGGAGAAGAATATAAAGTTGTCCGCTGCCCGGCTCAGAAAATTGAAAAGGAGCGGGGAGAAGGAAAAACCGATAAACCGGCAAGCGCGGAACTTCATCTTCCGGATGGGGAAGTAATTACCGGTCCGGGAAAAGTAACCGGAAAAATTGCGGAAATAATCGGAATTGACCGGGACCAGTTTTCCCAGATTGCAATGATTTCTCAGGGCGCATTCCGGGAACTTCTTCAGGCGAATACCGATAAACGCCGGGAAACCTTCCGCAATATCTTCAGAACAGACGATTATGAAAAACTGCAGAAAAAGCTTTCGGATGAGGCAAAAAAAGCGGAAAATGATTTTGCAAAAGAAAATGAAGGCATAAAACAATATATAAAAGGCATTGTAATGGGGGAAAATTGCTCGGTAAAAGAAAAAGCGGACGAAATCATGCATCGCGCATTCCCTTCCTGCGCAGAAGCAGTTGAAATCATAAAAGAAATCATAGCGGAGGATTCGGATTCTCTCGAAATAATCAAAGGGGAAAAGGAAAAACTTACCTTACAGAAAGATGCCCTCAGCAAAAAGCTCGGCGAAGTTCAGGTTTTTGAAACCGCAAAAAAACAGTCAGGGGAAAACGCGGAAAAGCTCCGGGAGAAAAAAGCGGAGCTTGAAATCCTCCGGGAAAAGTTTTCGGAAGCGGAAAAAACAGAACCGCGGCGTAAGAAACTTGCCGAAACCGCCGCGGGAATAAAAGCCCTTCTCGGTGAATACGAAAGACGGGATTCGATTGTTTCGGAACTGAAAAAAATGCAGGAAAACATTGATTTTGCAGAAGAAAACAAAAAATCTGCGGAGGAGGAGCAGGAAAATCACAAAAAAGAGCTTGAGGAACTGAAAAACGAGGCGGAAAACCTCCGGGATTCCGCAGCCAGACTTGAAAAATTTAAAGGCGAAAAGAAAACGGTTTCAGATAAAATCGAAAGTTTCAGAACGCTTGTCGGAGAACTGGAAAAGCTGGAAAACGAAAAGGAAAAACTTAAAAAGAAACAGGATGAATATCTTGAAGCCGCGGGCATCTGTGAAAAACTTGAAAATGAATATAACGCAAAAAACCGGGCTTTCCTTGATGAGCAGGCGGGAATAATCGCTTCCTCCCTTTCGGAAGGAACTCCCTGTCCGGTCTGCGGTTCCGTTCATCATCCGGATCCGGCCTGCCTTTCCGAAGGCGCCCCCACCGAAGACGAAGTTAAAAAGGCAAAAAAACAGTTTGACGATGCAAGCAGGGAAGCCAACCGGCTCAGCTCCGAATCCGGGAAACAGAATGGAATCGTTGAAACCACAAAGGCGGCCATTGAGGGAAAAATTTCTGCGCTTCTTGGAGGAACTCCGATCGATGAAGCAAAATCAGTTGCGAACGAAAAAATCGGTATGCTGAACGAAGAACTTTCCGCCATGGAAGCAAAAATTTCCGAAGAGGAGAAAAACGCAGAAAGAAAGGACGAACTTGATAAAATCCTTGTTCCGAAAGCGGAAGATTTCCTTAAAAAAGCGGAAGATAAGTTCCGCGAAGCCGAAAAGAGCATTGCCGAGCTTTCCGCAACGGAAAGAAGCCTTTCTGTACAGACGGAAGAGCTCAACAAAAAACTGGAATTTGAAAACAAGGCAAAAGCGGAAGAAAAAATCCGCGCTCTCGAAAGCGAAAAAATAAGTCTTGAAAAGGCGTTTGATGACGCCAGAAAAGCCGTTGATGACTGCAAAAACGAAATTACCGTTCTTTCCGGAAGCATTGAGCAGCTCGGGGAACAGCTGAAAAACGCACCGGAGGAAACTTCCGCCGAACTTGAAGAAAAGCAGAAGATAATCGGTACCGCAATTTCCGATACGGAAGAAGAACAAAGTTCCGTTGGAACAAGAATCAATATAAACAGGGGAATCCTCGATAATATTTCCGGAAGAGCAAAGAAAATTGACGAGCTCCAGAGCAGAAGAAGCTGGCTTGGCGTTCTTTCTGATACCGCCAACGGAAACCTTACCGGAAAGGACAGAATCACTCTTGAAACCTATATCCAGACGGCATATTTTGAGCGGATTCTCCGGAGAGCAAACGTCCGCCTTCAGAAAATGTCCGGCGGACAGTATGATTTTGTCCGGAAGGAAAAAGCGGATAAACTCGGTTCAAAGGCCGGTCTTGAACTCAACATCATCGACCACATAAACGCAACGGAGCGCAGTGTAAACACCCTTTCCGGAGGAGAATCCTTCCTTGCTTCCCTTGCGCTTGCTCTCGGTCTTTCCGATGAGGTCCAGAGTTCCACCGGAATCCGCGTTGATACCCTTTTCATCGACGAAGGATTCGGTTCCCTTGACCAGGAGGCGCTCCGCAAAGCATACAACACACTTGCCGGACTTACGGAAGGCAACCGCCTTATCGGAATAATCTCCCATGTTGCGGAACTCAAGGATCGGATCGATAAGCAGATTGTTGTCAAAAAAGACAAATCCGGCGGCAGCAAGGCAACGGTCGTTTCCTGAAAAACCGCATGAGCATCAATAAAAACGATGAACATGAAGCACCCGTGCTCATTTTGAGCACGGACTTCGCCGTAAAACGCAACAGATATTTTATACCCTATTGGGTGTATTTTATGCCTTTACACATATTTTAATCCCTATCGGGTATATTATTAATATATTTTGTTGACATTATACCCGATAGGGTGTATAATCCGGTTATGAATACTATCGCTGAATTTATCAAACAAAAAAGGAAAGAAGCCGGACTTACTCAGGAGGAATTTGCCCTCCATTCCGGCCTTGGTCTTCGCTTTGTTCGCGAACTTGAACAGGGCAAAGAAA
The DNA here is from genome assembly GCA_017399625.1 of Oscillospiraceae bacterium. Classification (GTDB taxonomy): domain Bacteria; phylum Bacillota; class Clostridia; order Oscillospirales; family Ruminococcaceae; genus UMGS1668. The sequence continues at coordinate 1,614 of JAFQBT010000069.1, read as the reverse complement.
CCGTAAGAATGGATAAAGTTAATCAGGCTCTTGCAATGTTCGGCATGAAAGCCGTTCCCGGAAGAAAGGATGAAAACTGATGGAAGCATACAGAACAGCGTATGTATATGTGCGGGAAATTTTTGCGGGAATTCTGAAAGAAACGGATTACGGATATTCGTTCGCTTATGATGACGATTATCTTAAAGGTGCAAATCCAACGGCTGTAAGTCTTACTCTGCCGCTTCAGGAAGAGGAATACACTTCCAAAACGCTCTTTGCTTTTTTTGACGGACTTATTCCGGAGGGCTGGCTTCTCAATATCGTAAGCCATAACTGGAAAATTGACCGCAAAGACCGTTTTGGTTTACTTCTTGTTGCCTGTAAGGACCCGATAGGCAACGTTCAGATAAGGGGTGAGAAAGAATGAGCAACTGCCTTTGCTGCGGAAAGCCGCTTAAGACCGAAAACGAACACGGCTGGCATAAACACTGCGTAAAATCATTTTTCGGCACGGCTGAATTCCCGGATATTGACGTTTCGGAAGACGTTCTGAACCAAATTGCCGTTGATAACACAACCAAAGGATTCACAGTTCCGGGTGTTCAGAAAAAACTTTCTCTTCATCTTTCCAAAGATGATACCCCCCGTTTGATCCTTGTAAACTATCCCACCGGATATATTCTTAAACCCCAGACGGAAGAATATCCCGCTCTTCCGGAAATGGAATATCTTGTTATGCAGATGGCGGAAGCAAGCGGAATAAAAACCGTTCCCTATGCTCTGCTTCGCCTGCCTTTGCTTGGCAACTTTGCATATATCACAAAGCGCATTGACCGCAAGGACGGTCAAATGCTTGCCATGGAAGATTTCTGCCAGCTTGACGGAAGGCTTACGGACGACAAATACCGTGGTTCCTATGAACGCTGCGGAAAAATCGTTGCAAAATATTCCGTAAACAGCGGCCTTGATCTTTCTCAGCTTTTTTACAGAATTGTTTTTTCTTTCGCTGTCGGCAATTCAGATATGCACCTCAAAAACTTTTCTCTTATTGAAACCGAAGAAGGAAAAAGCGAATACGTTCTTTCCGCCGCTTACGATATGCTTTCAACAAATGTTGTGATTCCGGAGGACAATGAACAGATGGCTTTGACCATAAACGGTAAAAAGCAGGATATCCGCAGAAAGGATTTTATTGTTTTTGCGGAAACCATCGGCGTTCTGGAAAAAGCCGCAGAAAAGATGATTGAAAAAATAGTAAAACTTAGAGATAAATATATCGCAATGTGTAAGGAATCTTATCTTCCGGATGATAAAAAAGAGGCTTTGGAAAAGCTTATTGAAGAGAGAGTTGCTATACTCAAAAAATAAACGGCATAGGTCACACCCGAATTTATAGGTGTGACCTGTTTCTTTTTACAATCTAATATACAATAATTTGCTGTTGATTTGCAGATTTGTTAACCTCCAAAAAACAGTAATTATATCAAAAACCGGAAAGGAGGTGAAATTATGGGAAAATATACTGACGATGAAATTCGTGCCATGAAAAAAATCACTTGTAAAATTGCGGCTGATTATCTCGGTATTTCACCTATGGCTGTCAGTTTTGGCCTGCAGCATGAAAAATTGCCT
>JAFQBT010000068.1 GCA_017399625.1 Oscillospiraceae bacterium | reverse complement strand
CATCACATACGCCGACACACATGGGTGTGCAGTATTTCTTGTCGCCCGGTTTAAAATCGGACATACTCTGCGGAAATTACCTGTCACACAGACAGCAACCTCCCGCTTCATCGCATATCGTGCGGACGCCTGACAAGTGATATGCTCGCACAGCATCCGCCTTGTTGCAGTCACGCAAGACATATTATATAATATAGCAAGCCCATTGTCAAGCCTTTTTTCGTGATTTTTTAAGATTTTTTCAAAAAAATTTTGTCAGTTTTGCCAAAAGGGTTTTCAGTCCACATTTCCGGGTGTTTCATACATATTTTACAGCATTTTCACCAAAAATTCAAGTCAAAAATCTCCCATTTGAACATATTTTTGAAAAATCCTCCGCCGGATCCCAATGGTGGTAAAAATGAAACACCCGGCTTCGAGGATATATTATTTTCAGTTTTTGGAAACGATTCCAAAATTTATTTTCCGACATGAAATCCGTGCTTTCGATTTCTATATTATAATATAGTATATATATTATATATAAAGAGGCTCACAGCAGAAGAGCTGTCAGCTGTACCTCGGCGTTCCCGGAGAGGAGCTGTCTGCGAAGCAGACGGAAGGGTGTTAATCCTATCCTGCCAAAATCAGCAGCATTTTTTCCGGAGCGGTCAGGACCGTTCCCTGCCCTGGCACGGCGGTTTTCAAAAACGGTCGGATAATATCCTCCTCTGCGGCGGATGCAAAGATATCGTCGATTCACGCAAAGGTCAGGCTTGCAACGACAGACCAACGTCATTCCAGGCGAATCAAAGAATTTTTTCTCCCCAAAAAAAAGCAGGCGGACGATATCCGCCTGCTTTGCATACATAATAAAAATCCGCCCGGATGGAGAGTTCCGGGCGGAAAGCGTTAGTTATTCGGTTGAATTACTATTGACTGTTCGGTCAAAAATTATTTTTTGAGGGAAACAGCAGCAGCGGTTGCAACAGAAACTACTGCGAGAGCAGCAACTACGCCAACAACGGATTCAGCACCAGTGTTGGGGTTGGATTCGCCAGCAACTTCGTTAGCGGGAACGTCGATAACGATTGCATAGGAACCGAGTTTGCTGTTTTTGCCTTCGATGGTGAAGGATACCGGAACAGTGAGGTCATCAGTCATGTAGTCAACGGTGAGTTTGTCAACAACATTGTTGTTTTCGTCTACTACATAGTAGGTGATGATGTCGTCTTCTTCAACTTTTTTGGTGAAGAGTTCGCGGATGTCATAACGGTCGAGGTCGAAGTTTACTTCGATTTCGTATTCGCCTTTGATAACCTGATCGCCAAGGAAGCCGATTTCGATTCTTTCAACGGGAGCTTTTCTGCCGGTTACTTTTTCATAAACTACTTCGTAGTAGTTTTTGAAGTTAACACCTTTCTGGCCTTCAACGATGTCGTAGAGGTATACGAGAACCTGAACATCATCGTTCTGGTTTGCTACGATGCAGAGATCCTGACCAGCGATAGCACGGAAAGCAGTGGTGGAAACAACAGCAGCCTGTTCGAGGGTTCTGAGGTCATCGGGAACATAGGTTTCGCCGTAACCGCCATCAACATAGGTCCAGTAGTCGGAATAACCGCCATCTACGTCAACCCAGAGTGCCCATTCGTCTGCGAAATATTTGGAAGCATGTTTTACTTCTTCATATTCGAAGATGGATACGTCGTTGATGAAGTGAAGGGTGCCGGAATGTGCTTCTTTGCCTACTTTAGCGTCGATTTTGAGTTCGCCTTCAAGGTAATGTGCAGTGTAGTTATCTTCAACAGTTACTTTGATGATGTTTACGAACTGATCGCAGGTCATGTAGTAGGTGGTAACTTCGTCGAGGTTTTCGAGTTCAGCAAGAGCAACTTTAGCTTCTTCGTAAGGAAGGCTGGGAGCTGCAACGTTGCCGTTAACATCGTAAACGGTGTAGGTGATAACCATGTTGGATTCTGCAGTGAGTTCCATGGTTTCAGGATCCCATTCTACGAGTTCAGCGTCAAGGATACCTTTGGTGGTAAGTTTAACGTCGGTGTAAGGGATTTCGGGGTTGAGTGCGATGTAGTAGGTGCCTGCTTCGGAAGTGTAGAGAACATCATATTCTTCGTAAGCATCAACTACAGTGATTTTGGTTTTGCCTTCTTCTTCAGGATCTACGGGAACAAGAGTTACGAGACCTGCAGCGAATGCAGAAACAGCCATGCTGAGAGCAAGTACAAGAGCAAGTACAAGAGCAAGTGCTTTTTTCATGTTTAGTTTCCTCCTAAATTATTTTTTTGTGAGCAATTATCAGAAAAGTTCATCTCTCCAATTTGAACTTATTCCAATCGTTAACGGTGATAAATGCCCGGTTTGTTAACCCATCGGAGAGTTATGTTTTTTGGTTACAAACTTTTTAACCAATTTGTAACATTTATCACGGTCATAATATACCATACAAAAATCCAATTGTCAACAGCTTTTTTACAATAATATTGAAAAACAATTACAAAAGTTACAAATCTATAACAATTTCAAGCCTTCCCTTGGGGGAAGGTGGATTTTCTGCAACTTGTTGCAGAAAAGACGGATGAGGGGCTATTCCCCGCTTATCCGTTCTTTTATAATTTTATCAATATATTTACAAGTATTTGTAAAATTATATTTTATATCCTTATTAAGAAATCTTATAACTTCAATTCCGGCGCTTTTAAGATAATCCGTTCGTTTTCTGTCATATTCAGCATTTTCGTGCTCAAAATGTTGTGCTCCGTCAATTTCTATGACAAGATTTGCTTTTTTGCAATAAAAGTCCGCAATATATTCCCCGATAACCTTCTGCCGGTTAAACTGAACGGGATAATCTTTCAAAAAATCGTACCAGAGATGTCTTTCTTCCGGAGTCATATTTCTTCTTAATTCCTTTGCCGCGGAATTAAGATTTTTATTTGTTTCCAGATGTTTTGTCATTTTGCCCTCCGGGATTCCTTTTATCCCCTCATCCGTCAGAATCTCCGATTCTGACACCTTCCCCCAAGGGAAGGCTTATTCCACAACCCTGTAATTCTGCGCGGCGTCCTCTTTCTTTGTGGATTCAACGATGGAAACGACCTGGACCTTGAGCGGACGCTGACCGAGCTGGATCTCGATGATATCGTCCTCCTTGACCTCATAGGATGCTCTGGCGGCTTTTCCGTTGACAAAAACCCTTCCTGCGTCGCAGGCTTCGTTTGCGATGGTTCTTCTTTTTATCAATCTTGTAACTTTTAAATATTTATCAAGGCGCATTTTTATCCTCCTCAAGCCACTGCCGAAAGTGACGGGATGATTCCTTCTTATTTTATGCAAAAATTTGCAAAGAATCCCCTCGCCACCGCCATACGGCGATGTGGCCCTCTCCCCTTTGACAAGGGGCGCAAATTATCAAAAAATCCCCTGCCGGAAGGCAGGGGAACTTTTTTAAGCAAAAATCAGATTATTTAACTGCTTCTTTAAGAGCTTTGCCTGCTTTGAAGGAAGGAAGTCTGGAAGCGCCGATTTCGATTTCTTCTTTGGTTCTGGGGTTGATGCCTTTTCTGGAAGCGCGTTCTTTAACTTCGAAAGTGCCGAAACCAACAAGCTGTACTGCTTCGCCGTTTGCAAGAGCTTCAGTGATGGATTCAAGAACTGCGCCGACAACTTTTTCGCCGTCTTTTTTGGAAGAACCGAGTTTGGTTGCAACTGCTGCAATAAGATCAGATTTAGTCATTTTGATATACCTCCGTTTTTTGACTGTCTGCGGAAATCAACCGCGTTTTTTAACTGTTTGTTCCTTGGCCTTTTCCCAAAGTGCAAAAAGCTCCTCCCCATGGAGTTCGGAAAGTTCCCTTCCCTCTTCCCTGAGGATTTCTTCCGCGGCGGAAAAACGCCTTATAAATTTTTCGGAAGATGCCGTAAGGCATTCTTCGGGTTCAAGATCCAAAGTTCTTGCAAGATAAACCGCGGAGAAAAGAATATCTCCCATTTCCTCGCCGCAGCGAAGAGCGCTGTTTGAAGCAATCGCTTCACGCAGCTCCGAAATTTCTTCATCAAGCTTCCGCAGCGACCAGGCGGTATCAAAACGGTAACCGCCGGATTTTTCCGCCCTTTGCTGAAGCTTTGCACAGCGCATAAGCGCAGGAAGCTGTTTCGGAACGGCGCGGAGAGTTTCGCTTCCGGTTTTCTGGCCTTTGGTCTCTTTTTTGATTTCGTCCCAACGGTTTGCAACAGCATCCGCTTCGCCGATATGCTCATCACCGAAAATATGGGGATGGCGCACAACAAGCTTTTTGCAGATTCCGTCGCACACGTCGTCAAAATCAAAATTGCCCTTTTCTTTTTCCATCTGGGTGTGGAACACAACCTGCAGAAGCACATCGCCAAGTTCCTCCCGGAGCATTCCGGGATCATTGCAGTCGATGGCCTCCACCGCTTCATAAGTTTCTTCGATGAAATTTTTGCGGATGGATTCGTGTGTCTGTTCCTTATCCCAAGGGCAGCCGTTTTCGCTTCTTAAAAGCGACATGATTTCAAGCAGGTCTTCGATGGAATACCTTTCTTTTTTTACAAAATCACTACCCACGGCGCGGCTACCCCCTATTTTATCTCAATAAATGGATTTTTTCAAGTACTTTAGCGATTTTTTCGCCTTTTGGAATCATTAAAAAGTCTTTTTTTGTAATTCCCTTGGTCAAAAGTATTGCAAAACCGTAAATCAGCACCGCAACACCGATGGCACCGACGGTTGCAAGTCTTTCGGAAAACAGAATATCAAACAGATAATAAGAAACTTTCGCGCCGATTCCGCAAAGTGTTCCGCAGAAAAGCGGAAGCAGGAAGGTTGCATAAAGATTTATCCTTATCTGCGCATAATGATTTATAGCTATTATATCTATTATCATTATTATAATATAGCAGACGAGCGAACCGTATGGCGCCGCCTGGATATTAAGGCTCGGAATTGCAACAAAAATATAGTTCACGACGAGTTTTACCGCCGCACCGGTGAGCATAAAGATAAGCGGAAGCCGTTCCTTGCCGATTCCCTGAAGAATGCTGTGGCAGGAAGCGCAGGTGCAGACGAAAATAACCGTGATTCCCATCACCCGAAGGAGCGGAGCGGCGATTTCGACTTCGTTCATTCTCATCGGATAGAGAAGCGAAAGCACCTCGTGGCTCATTACGGAAAGACCGATTCCCGCCGGAACCGCAATAAGGGTTGTAAGGCGGAGGACCGTATCGATGGATTTCTTTATTCTGTGGCGGTTATGGGAAGTCCATGCTGCCGCAACGTTCGGCAAAGCCGCCGTTCCGAAGGTCATAGCGATGGTCGGAACAAGGTTGAAAAGCGTTACAGGCATTCCGGAATAGACCCCGTAAAGATAGTTCGGGATTCCGTCAAGCTCAAGCCCCTCCGGAAGAAGTCCCGCATACATTTCGGTAACGGTGAAATGGTCAAGGCGGATTGCATATTCCATACGGTTCATCAGCGAAACAAGGTCGATAAGGTTCGTGATGTTGGTGGAAAGGGTTGCAAGGCAGACCGGCACAGAAATGGTCACAAGGGTCCGGAGAAGTTTTTTCTTCGATGTTGCCTCCGGCGCATCAAGAAGTTCCGATTGGGTGATTCCGTCGCCTCTGAAGTGATAATGCACCATCAGATATAGCATGCCCACCATTGTTGAAATCATTACACCGGCAATGGCCGCTGCTGCGGAAACCGGAGCGATTGCGGAAGCTTCGGAAATTCCCTCCGTCGGAAGGCCAAGGTCGATTCCAAGGAATTTTCCCGTTTCCGAGTATTCGGAAATTCCGAGATTTGTAACAAGAATCGTCAGTGCAAGACCCACAACAACTTTTATTACCGCTTCGATAACCTGTGAAACGGCCGTAGGATACATATTCCGCAATCCCTGGTAATATCCGCGGTATGCGGAAGTCATGCAAAGGAAGAAAACCGCCGGCGAAAGCACCATCACCGCAAGAAAAGCCCCCGGGTTTCCGCAGACAGTTCCGGCAAGGAACCTGCTGCCGAAAAGCATAATAAGGCTTCCTACGGAACCGGTAACGATGAAGCAGGTCATGGAAATCTGGAAGATCCTCCGGACGTCCCGGTATCTTCCGAGGGTCACGCATTCCGAAACCATTCTTGCAACGGCAACGGGGATTCCGGCGGTTGCAATGGTATAAAGGGGCGTAAAAATCATATAGGCGGTGTTGTAATAACCAAAGCCCTCGCCGCCGATTATATTCATCAGCGGGATTTTATAAACCGCGCCGATAACTTTAACGATTATCGCCGCAACACTGAGGATCAGCGCACTCTGGAGAAAATTCTGTTTTTTTGAACTCAAATGCTGTTCCCCTTTCATCATAAAGTCAAAACAGTGACCGGAAAGAATCCTTTCCGGTCACGGCAAAATTTGTCGGATAAATTTTAAAAATCAGAGCTGTTCAAGAATCTTCGGAAGATAATAGCTGATTTTGTCGTAAACTTTGTTGATATCGATGGTCTTGAATTTTCCGTCGCGGTAAAGAACGTCGCCGTCAACCATGGTGAGAGCTACGTCGGAAGACTGGGCGGAGAATACAATGTTGGTGAGCACATCATAGCAGGGAACGAGATGGGGCTTGTTGAAATCAAGAACAACAAGGTCGGCCTTGTTGCCTTTTTTGATAACGCCGGTATCAGATCTGCCCTGGGATTTTGCGCCGTTTACGGTTGCCATCCTGAAAAGTTCCTTTGCGGAAACGTTGTCGGCGTCGCCGGTGTTTCCTCTGCAGATCATTGCGGCAAGATGCATTTCCTCCATGATGTTGAGGTTGTTGTTGCTGGAAGCGCCGTCGGTGCCGAGGCAGACGTTGATTCCTGCGTCAAGCATCTTTCTGATGGGAGCAAAACCGCTTGCAAGCTTCATGTTGCTGGAAGGACAATGGGTTACGGAAACTTTGGGATATTTTGCAAGAATTTCGATATCGCTGTCCTCTACCCAGACGCAATGGGCAAGGTTTACGTTGTTTTCAAAAATTCCGCAGGATTCAAAATACTGAGCAGTGGTCATTCCGCGGTTCTTTTTGCAGTTTTCGTGCTCAACTTTGGTTTCGTCCATGTGGATATGAAGGCGGACTCCGTTGTTTTTTGCATATTCCGCAACTTCTTTTACAAGGGGTTCGGTGGAGGTATATTCCGCATGAAGACCGAATTCCTCAACAAAGCGGCCTCTGCTGTGGCCGAATTTTTTTACCATTTCATCAACGGGCGGGAAATATTTCTGTTTTTTGAGGGGAGTTCCGTCAAAGCAGATGGGCGGGTTATCAAAATTGCATTTGATTCCGGATTCGCGGACAACTTTTTCCGCAACCGCATCAAAGAAATACATATCGGAGAAGGAAGTTGTTCCGCAGGCGATCATTTCCGCCATTCCGAGGAGTCCTGCCCAATAGATGCTGTTTTCGTCCCATTTGGATTCGAAGGGGAAGATTTTTTCATCAAGCCATCTGTGAAGCGGAAGTCCTTCGCCGTAACCGCGCATAAGACCCATTGCGGCATGGCAGTGGTTGTTGACGAAACCGGGAATAAGAACTTTTCCTGCGCCGTCATAAACTTCGCCATAGCCCCAATCCGGTTTTTCGGTGGAGATATAATCGATAACGCCGTTTTTTGTGCCGACATACGCGTGCTCAACAGCGTTGAAATTTTCGTCAATATAGGTTATGTCTTTAAAGAGCATTTTATTTTTCCTCCTCCAGAATTCTTACAGCGGTGTGGATAAGAGCCTTGAAATCCTCCTTGATGGAGCTGCAGGTTTCGTTGACGTCCGCGCCGGAAAGCTTTTTGTTTTCAACTCCGGCGGCCATATTCGAAACAACGGAAATTCCGAGGACCTTTATGTTGCATGCTGCCGCCATGATAACTTCCGGAACGGTGCTCATGCCAACAACGTCCGCTCCGAGTGTGCGGAGCATTCTGATTTCCGCCGGGGTTTCAAACTGGGGACCGGGCATGAATGCATAAACGCCCTGGCGGAGTTTTATTCCGGTTTCGGTTTCAAAAGCTCCCGCAACCCGGTTGCGGAGATATTCGGAATAAGTATCGCTCATATCAAAGAAACGGTTTCCGCCGAGGATCGAAGCATCTTCACCGGTAAGCGGGCCGTCGTTGAAGAACTTGATATGGTCGGAAATAAGCACAAAATCGCCGTTTTTATAATCGGTATTGATTCCGCCTGCGGCGTTTGTGATAATGATTTTTTCAATTCCCATAGCCTTGAAAACCGCGATGGGATATGCGCATTCCTTCATGGAATTGCCTTCATACTGATGAAGTCTTCCGTTCATGACCGCAACGGGGATCTTATCAAGGGTTCCAACAATAAGAACGCCTTCGTGGTCCGGATTGGTGGTGGAGTTCCATCTCGGGATGTTTTTATAGGGGATTCTTACGGCGTTTTCAATTTCGGAAGCAATGGGATTGAGCCCGCTTCCGAGGATAACGGCGATTTTCGGACGGATCCTTGTCTGGGCAAAGATATATTCCGCCGAACCTTTAACCTGATTATACGTCATTTATACTGCCTCCGTTTTCTGGATTTCAGTCAATGTTGATATCGAATTTCTGGGAGCTGGGGGTTTCCTCAAGTTCAACAACTGCGGGTTCTTCAACAACCTCGCCGTCATTTTCCATAACAACGATGGAAACATCAAGTTCTTCCTCTTTGTCCGCATCATATTCTTCGGCATATTCCTCTTCCCAGTTCATTTCCTCTTCGGGAACAAAGGTGCCGTTTCTGATTGCGTTGATCTCTTCAAAAAGTTCTTCAACTCTTGCAAAAGCTTCGTCAAGCTGTGCAAGGATTGCGTTTGTTTCTTCGGAAACATCCTCGCCGTTTTTGATTCCGCCGTAGGTAAGTTCACCGAGCTGCTGATAAAGGCTCTGGATATGGCCTTTAACTCTCATTTTTTCTGCCCTGCGCTTTGAAATTTCAAAAGTTTCCTCCGCTTTTTTGCCGACCTGTTCGGCTGCGTTTTTAATATCAGAGCCAATGCCTCTGATGAAATCATCAAATTCAGACATGGTTATCATTCTCCTTTTCTGCAAAATATTCCTTTTTAATTATATACCTCTAATATGTAAAAATCAACCGACAAACTCCCGCAGAATGGAATCTTTCGGCAAAAAATCTTTTTCAGTTCCGCAAAAAAGCAAAAGTTTTTCAGAAATTGCCTTCGCATCGCCGGAAAAAGGCGAATCTTCGCCGATTCTTCCAAGCATTTCCGGAAGGACCTTTGCAAAAACCGCCGGTTCAAAACCGACCGAACTGTTGACTTTTATCTCCGCGGAACCGATATACGGTTCGATATAGATTTTTTCTCCCGCAAGAACGCTTTTCCATTGGGCAAAGGTTTTTTCCGCTTCCCATCCGCGGAAAAGTTCATCCCTTGTCATCCTTCGGATAAGCCTTATCTCCTCCGGAGAAAAAACGTTTTTTCCGTCAAGAACATAGCCTGTTTTCGGTTCGATAAAAAGCCGGAGAATGCCTTCCTCCGGAAGATTTTCCGTAAGGGCAGGATTCAGCGCATGGATGCCCTCGATTATAATAAGCCCGCTTTTTCCGATTTCCACCCGGTTCCATAAATCTCCCCTGCGCTGCTTCGGAAAATCAAAGGTCGGAAAATCCGCTTTTCCCTCTGTGAGCAGAAGGCGGAAAGTTTTGTTCGCAAGGGCAACGTCAAGCCCCGCAATACTTTCCATATCAAAAGTTCCGTCCTCGTTTTTCGGCATATATTTAAAGCCCAGCAGGAAATCATCAAGGGCAATATGCCGTGCTTCCCTTCCCGTTTCGGAAAGTTTTTCGCAGACTTTTTTTGTGAAAGTGGTTTTTCCGGAAGCGGAACGTCCGGAAACAAGCACAATTTTGAGCTTTTCACCCCGGGAAAGAATCTCTTCCGCCGTTCTTTCAACTTCCTGCTCAAGCCCTGCTTCATCTTCGGCAATAACCTCCGCCGGATTTTCGGAAAGCCTTTTGTTGAGCCGGTTTATATCCGCAGTTTCAAAGGGGAAAACGTTCATAAAAATCTTTTACCTGCTCTTTTCTTTCGTTCATAAGGTCAAATCTGTCAACATATTCATACGGGAACTTGAAGTTAAATATGCGCTCGATTTTCGGTCCGTGTGGGTCTTTTAATTTTGTAACTCCGCCGGCGCCGGTTGCAAGTATCGAATGGGTTTCGTCCATAATGAAAATGTTATAGATTCCCTCTTTTCCCGGCTTGCAGAAACCGGTGTTTTCAAGGGCTTCAACCGTTCCCTTCTGTCGGTAGAGATAATAGGGATAATATCCCGCCGCATCAAAACAGCGGAACGCGTGCTCATTCATTTCATCAACGCTGCGGTTGAGCATGGTCTGAGCATCGCCGGCGAGATTTGCGCTTCGTTTTACCGTAAGGGTGTGCAAAGTTATGTTTTCCGGGTCAAGGCTGAGCACCGAATCTATTGTCCGGCGGAATTTATCGAAATCATCCCCCGGAAGCCCGGAAATAAGATCCATATTTATGTTATCAAAACCGAAGCTTCTTGCCATATTGAAAGCATCAACGACATCTTTTGCGGTGTGCTTTCTGCCGATCTGCTCAAGAACGCCGTCGTCCATGGTCTGGGGGTTTATACTGATTCTGTCAACGCCGTTTTCCTTCATAACAAGGAGCTTTTCCGGGGTTATGGTGTCCGGTCTGCCTGCTTCAACGGTGAGCTCCCGCACTCCGCTGAAATCAAAGGAGCTTCTTGCCGTGCTCAGCACTCTGTTCAGCTGTTCCGGGCTGAGCACCGTAGGCGTTCCTCCGCCCATGTAAACCGTTTCAAGATGCAGTCCCAGTTCCTCCATGAGCACGGCGGTATCCCGCAGTTCTTCGCAAAGAAGGTCAATATACTGCGGAATCAGCTTTGCCGCCTTTTCGATGGCGTGGGAAGTGAACGAGCAATAGGAACATCTGCTCGGGCAGAACGGAATCGAGATATACATGCTCACCGATTCCGGTTTTGAAAGAGCGCGGATTTTTCTTTCGTGCTCGGCTGTGCTCAGAAGTAAATCGAGTTTTTCTTCCGAAACAAGCCGCTCCTCCCGGAATTTTTTCCGCACTTCATCGGCGGAAAGACCGCCGTCCATCATCTGAAGGGCAAGTTTTACAGGACGGATTCCGGTAAGAGTTCCCCATTTGGGCGTGATTCCGGTGATTTTTGAAAGGATTTTATAGAGAAGAAGCTCCATTTTTGCCGCTTTGTTCCCGGTTTCGGCTTCCGAAGCGGAAAGATCCTCTCCGTCCATCTTAATCCGCACCCGGATTTCGCCGCAGGAAATTCCGGTATAGATAAAATCTTCCTCCGGAATATCCGCTCCTTCAAATATTTTAAGCTCCCTGCCGCGCAAAAACATGCGGCAGAGAGCTTCTGCTTCATAACGGTAGGGGTGGGAATCAATTACAAGTACCATAATCAGATTCCAAGACCCAATGCTTTTCTGAGATAGGGGTTTGCGTAACGCTCGAGGTCAAGGGTGCTTCCGCTTCCGTGGGCGGGATAAAGTTCATAATCGCCCTCGAGGGAGCCGAGTTTTTTGAGGGACATCTTCATATCACGAAGGGAGCCGCCGTAAAGATCGGTTCTTCCGTAACCTCTTGCAAAAAGGGTGTCGCCGGTGAAAATCTTGTTTTCCACCATGATGCAGGCGCAGCCTTTTGTATGACCGGGGGTAGCCATGAACTTGAAGGTGAGGTCATCGAGTTTTACAATATCTCCGTCAGCAAAAAGCATATCAGGTTTTGTAACAACGCCGATTTCCTTGTTGATAAGACTTGGGTCAAGGCAGATATCCTCGTCCTCCGCAAGAATCACGGATTTCATTTCAGGAAATGCCTTTTTAAGTCCGTTTACCGCGCCGATATGGTCAAAATGACCGTGGGTGAGAAGGATGAACTTCGGCTTTGCGCCGAGCTCTTTGATTTTTGCCGCAATTTTTTCCGCATCAAAACCCGGGTCGATAATCACCGCGTGGTTCATATCGGAAGTTACGATATAGCAGTTTGTTTTAAGGGGTCCGACTACAATTTCATGGATTTCCATCTGTGTATCCTCCCAAAAATTTATTTCCAGTCTTCGGTGTCAAGAATAAGGGTAACAGGTCCGTCGTTCTGAATATGCACCTGCATATCACCGCCGAAAACTCCCGTTCCAACTTCCGGAACACCGTAGAATTTAAGCCTTTTTATAAAATATTCATAAAGTTCGTTCGCCTGAACCGGTCTTTGAGCATTGATGAACGAAGGTCTTCTTCCGTGCTTGCAATCCGCGCAAAGGGTGAAGTTCGAAACGACTATAACCTCTCCGCCCACATCTTCGAGGGAAAGGTTCATCTTGTCGTTTTCGTCCGTAAAAATCCTGAGCCCCGCGACCTTTGCCGCAAGAATATCCGCTTCCGCTTCCGTATCGGTTTTTGTAACTCCAAGGAGCACCATAAAGCCTTTTCCGATTTTGGAAACGGTTTTTCCTTCGCATTCCACCGAAGCGGAAAGAACTCTTTGCAGAACAGCTTTCATATTTTCAAAAATCCTTTCCTCACATTCGGACTACGCTGTCAACGCCGCGGATTCGTTTGAGTGCCTCAATGGTTCCGCGGAGCTGTTCAACACCCTGGGTTTCGATGGTAAGGCGGACTTCCGCCTGGTGATCCGGAAGCTCCCTTGCAAGAAGGGTGTGCATCGGAACATGAAGGTTCGCAACGGTTACGGAAACGTCCGCAACAAATCCGCTTCTGTCCATTCCATGAACAAGAATGTTGGTTTTATAGGTATCCTTGATGTTGTCGCTCCAGCAGGCGGTGACCCATCTTCCCTCCTGCTCCTTATCAACAAGACCGTTGACGGCGGTTTTGCAGTTGCAGGTATGGATGGTAACGCCGGAACCTCGGGTTATGAATCCGATAATATCGTCACCGGGAAGAGGGTTGCAGCAATGTCCGAATTTGACAAGACATCCTTCAAGCCCTTCAACGATAACGCCGCTGCTGGCTTTTGGTTTGCGTTTCGGTTTAACAATTTCCGGAATAATATCTTCCTGGGGTTTATATTTCTTGCTGAATTCCTCTTTTACCCAGGGCATTATCCTCGACATGCTTATGCCGCCGTAGCCGATGGTTGCATAAAGATCCTCAATGCTGTTGCAATGCTGTCTTCTTGCAATTTCCTCGAGGAATTCGGTGTGGTCGTGCTCATTGAGGATAATTCCGTTCTTGCGGAAATCCTTTTCAAGGGTGATTCTGCCTTCGGCAATATTTTCGTCACGGCGTTCCTTTTTGAACCAGCTGCGGATTTTTGCCCTTGCGCCGCTTGTTTTCGCAAAATGGACCCAGTCGCGGCTTGGGCCGTGACCGGCGGCATTGGTGGTCATGATTTCGACTATCATGCCGGTTTTTACTTCCGTTTCGAGCGGAACTATTCTTCCGTTGATCTTTGCGCCGGTCATTCTGTTGCCGACCGCTGTATGAATCGCGTATGCGAAGTCAACGATGGTGGAACCGACGGGAAGGTTTATAACGTCTCCTCTCGGGGTGAAAACGAATACCTCGTCGATGGCGATATCGGTTTTGATGGAGCTTACGATATCCTCAACGTCGTTGAGTTCCTGCTGCTGTTCAAGAAGCTGGCGAACCCATGCAAGGCGTTCCTCAAGTTTATATTTTCCCTGGATGCCTGCTTTATATTTCCAGTGGGCAGCAATACCGTATTCCGCGGTGTGGTGCATATCCCATGTTCTTATCTGAATCTCGAAGGGAATACCTTTTTCGTCGATACATGTGGTATGGAGGGACTGGTACATATTCTGCTTCGGGGTGGAGATATAATCCTTGAAGCGGTCCGGAATGGGCTTGAAAAGGTCGTGCATAAGACCGAGAACATAGTAGCATCCGTAAACGTCGTCGCAGATTATGCGCACCGCATAAATATCATAAATCTCCTCAAAGGATTTTCCAAGGGTGTAAATCTTGCGGTAAATTCCGTAAACACTCTTGATCCTTCCGGTAAGGGTCGCCTTGAAATTTTCGCCGACAAGTCTTTCGTTTATCTTATTCTGGAGATGTTTGAGGAAGGCCTGCTGTTCGGCTTTCGCAAGTTCCATGCGCTGTTCGATATCTTTATAACCCACCGGGTCAAGAATCCGGATGCACCGGTCCTCAAGTTCCTCCATGATGGGTCGGATACCGAGCCTGTGGGCAAGAGGAGCATAAATCTCCATTGTTTCGTGGGCGGTGCGGCGCTGTTTTTCCACGGGTTTTGCGTCGATGGTCCGCATATTATGAAGGCGGTCCGCAAGTTTTACGATGATAACGCGGACATCCTTCGCCATGGCAATCATCATTTTGCGGACGTTTTCCGCCTGGGCTTCCTCTTTTGAAACAAATTTGATTTTGCTGAGCTTTGTTACTCCGTCAACCATTGTTGCAACGTCGTCTCCGAATTCCTTCCGTATCTCCTCAAGGGTTACGGGGGTATCCTCAACAACATCATGAAGAAGCGCCGCGCATACAGTATCCGTATCCATTCCGAGCTGCACAACAGTAAGCGCCGCCGCAACCGGATGAATGATATAGGGTTCACCGGTAGCACGCTTCTGCTCAAGGTGCGCATTCCTTGCAAGGGTGTAAGCCCGCTCTATTTTTTCAATATCATATCCTTTATTTACGTCGATGGCTTCTCTTAATTCTTTAAAATATTCGGGCATAAATTTCACCGCCTCTCAAATCCGAATGGTTATCAGATATTTCCTCTTTTTAATTTTTCAAGAAGTTTTGAATCTTCCATGTTGACCTTCTGCGCCTGGGGATTAAGGGTGATTTCCTCCATCTTTCCGTCGAAGGTCCTTGTGATAAGACCCATCTCTTCCATGATGTCAAGGCAAAGCCGCATTTTGCAGGAATCCATGGGATATTCCTTGTTCTGTCCGGTGATTCTTCCGAAAAGAACGTCAAGCTCGCCCTTGAAATTCTGGCAGTTTCTGATAAATCTATAGACAACGGCAAAATCGTTGCGCTCCGGAATATCCTCTTCCGGAACCGGTTCGCCGCGTTTGTATCCGTCATAAATAAGGTTTCCGCTGAAAAGTTTTTCCTGACTCAAGGAGGAAGGACGGATATCCCGGATTTTTACGGAAACCCTTTCCTCGCCGCCGTATTCGCTCACTTCGCAGGTTGCGGCAACGTCAACAATCTCGCCCTGAGCATAGGGAAATTCCTCCGCGGTCATTCCGAAATAGACCGCATAGAAAACCATTCCCGCTTTTTTGAAGCGAAGGCGAAGATGCTTTCCGTTTCCGATGGGATAGATTCCGTCAACCAGAACCTTTCTGAATGCAAAAACCGGAACTTCGTTGGAAGCGCCGAAAGGCTCCAGCAGCTTCAGCGAAGAAATATTATTAACAGTAAGCTCCGCCGGATCCATGACCTTATCGATTTTCTGAGTATATACCGGCATCTGGAGGAAGTTCTTTGCGGCAAATTCGTTCACCGCTTTTCTGAAATCATCAACTTTATCCGAATCAAGGCTCATTCCTGCGGCAAAAGGATGACCGCCGTATCTGGTGAGATGTTCGGAAGCGTAGCTTACGGCGTCGATCATGGAAAAACCTTCAACGCTTCTTGCGGAGCCTCTTGCCTCCGGACCGTCCTTCGAAATAAGCACGCAGGGTTTTCCGGTGCGTTCAACAACCTTTGAGCAGACGATTCCGATAACGCCGTGGTGCCAGCCTTCACCGTCGAGAACAACAACTCTGTCGTTGAGGATATCCGCTCTTTCAACGAACATTGCATCGATATCCTTTGCGATATCCTGCTCAAGCTGCTGGCGCTGGCGGTTCTGTTCACAAAGGTCGGAAGCAAGCTGTGCCGCAAGTTCCTCGTCCTCGGTAGTAAGAAGTTCGGTTACCTGATATGCGGAACCGAGCCTTGCGGCGGAGTTGAGCTTCGGCGCAATTCCGAAAGCCACCATATCCGCGGTGAGCTGTTTTTCCGAAAGCCCTGTTTCCTCAAGAAGGGCACGAAGACCCATGTTTGTTGTTTCGCTGATGAGCGCAAGTCCCTGGCGCGCAAGGATTCTGTTTTCGCCGGTGAGGGGAACAATATCGGCGATGGTGCCGATGCAGATGAGATCCGCATACTGTTCGATTATTCCCCAGCCGTTGTCGTTTTCAAGCGCACAGACAAGCTTGAATGCAACGCCGACACCTGCAAGTTCCTTATAAACGCAGTCCACATTTTCGTCCTCTCTGTGTGGGTCAACAACTGCAACCGCATCCGGAAGAATTTCTCTCGGTTTGTGGTGATCGGTAACAACAACGTCGATTCCGAGGAAGGAAGCATAATCTATTTCGTTGATGGCGGAAATTCCGTTATCGACGGTTACGATAAGGTCAGTTTCCTTCGATGCAATATAGTCAATTGCGCCTTTGTTAAGACCGTAACCCTCGGTTTCACGGTCGGGAATATAGTACCATACGTCGCATCCGATGGAAGCGAGATAATCATAAAGGAGAACCGTGGCGGTCATTCCGTCGCAGTCATAGTCGCCGTAAACGCAGATGCGTTCGCCCTCATCAAGAGCTTCGTTTATTCTCTGCACCGCTTTATCCATATCGCGGTAAGCCATCGGGTCGGTAAAAGGAATCTCCCTTGCAATAAAATCAGTCGCTTTTGCGGGGGTATCGATTCCTCTTGCAACAAGAACCTCGCTTACAAGAGCGGGCACTCCGAGTTCTTCTTCAATATGCTTTGCTTTTCCGGGGTTTCCCGGCATCAGTTTCCATTTTTTCATCCCATAACCTCCGCAAACAAACACTCTGCTATTATAATTAAAAATATTTAAATAATTATATCACTATATCCGTTTTTTTTCAATGAAATTTTACAAAAACCGGTTTTGCCGGAAACAAAAAAACTCCCGCGGATTCCCGCGGGAGTTTTTTTCGCTTCATTAAAATTATTCGCCTTCGGAAGAACTGCTTTCGCTGCTTTCTGCGGAGGAGCTTTCATCGGAAGTTTCGCCTTCGGGATTTTCAGCTTCGGCGGTTTCGTCCGGATTATTTTCCGCGCCCTGAGCCATCTCCTGCTCCATGTATTCCTGCTGAATCTCATCATAATCAAAATACTGGGTCTGGTTAAGGGACTGCATGTCGGAAACCTCAAGGTCATCCGGAAGCTCGTCCTCCGGAATCCTTCTTACGGCCTTGATTATATAGTTTCTGCCTTCGGTTTTTTCAAGATCGTAATAAAGATATTTGTCCGGAACGGATTCGGAGGAACCGTCCTCGCTTACGCTCCAGAGTGTTGTGGGCGCAACATATCCGACGATAAGGGTATAGATGCTTCCGTTTTTCTTTATGTCAACAACTTCCGGAACATAGGAAGCGGTCTGTCCCATAATCGGAACAGAATAGGTTGCGGTTTCCTCGTCATAAAGATAGAAATAATCGTAACCTTCGGAGAAAGTCTGGTGAACAAGGGTAACCCCGTCGCCGTAAAGGCTTTTTGCCGCAACGTCAAGGTCGGAAGCGGGAACGATGAGCATTCCGTTTTCGTCGTACTGATATTTTGTGCGGTTTTCAAGAAGAGTTGACCAGAGAGCGGTTTTGAGGATGAATTTTTCCTCAAGCTGGTTCGGGTTTTCAAAAGCCGCCGGGTCAAACATAAGAAGAGGATAAATCTTCCATTCAAATTCGTCCTTCTGTCTTGTGTTATCGACTATTCTGATGCCGAAATTGATGAGCATCGAGCAGACGCTTATGGTTCCGATTACCGCAAGGGCAATGAGCACCGCGCCGATGGTTGCGGCATATTTATGCTTTCTTTTTTTGCTGATATATTTTTTTGCGTTCGGGAAAAGGATTTTTCTTGCCTTTGCCGGTTCTTCTTCCGGAGCTTTTGCGGAAAGATCCACCTCAACGGCTTCTTCCTCCGGCTGTTCAGCCTCTTCATTTTCCGCATTAGCATCAGCTTTTTCCGCTTCAGCGGCTTCCTCGTGCTCAGCTTCGTGCTCATCGGATTTTTCCGCTTCTTCACCAACCGGAACGATCTCGCTTCCGGTATCGAGGGCAACGACTTCCTCGATCACAAAGCCGGAATCCGTTTCTTCCGAAACCGCAAAGATATCCGGACCGCTTTTCTTTCTGCGGCGTTTTTTACCTTTTCCGGAGGCAATTATCTCCTCTTCCTCGCTGAAAAATCCCGCAAAGCTGTCCTGGAGCTCGGTTTCCGGGAATTTTTCCTCCGGTTTTTTCCAACCGTTGTTTTTATCTGCCATAAGGTTTTTTCCTTTCATATATAAAGCGTTTTTTCGCTTTTCGTCCTGTTTTCATAGTTTTACAGAATAATAATACCAAAAAACGCCGGAATACACAAGTGGAAAGCGCAATATTTACAAATTTTTAAAATCATACCCGATAAAATCCCCCTCCGATATGATAAAATAATTGCGGAACTTCAAAACTTGTTATATAATGTTAACATTAAAGGAGGTGCATATTATGGCAGGAAAAGGCGGAAGGATTTTTTTCCTTGATGAACTCCGGGCACTGGCGCTTATCGGAATGATCGTTTATCATGCGGCCTATGACCTTTATGCGATTTTCGGCGTTGATTTTGATTTTTATTCTCCCGGCTGGGATACTCTCCAGATGGCGGTCTGCTGCACTTTTATAGTAATTGCGGGAATTTCCGCAAGGCTTACAAAAAGCGCCCTTAAGCACGGATTTGTGGTTTTCGGCTGCGGAATGCTCATGACCATCGGAACGTATTTCTTCATGCCTTCCCAGATAATCTGGTTCGGCGTTCTCCATTTTCTCGGCGCTTCGATGATAATCTATCATATTTTCCGCAAATCCGTAAAGAAAACTCCCGCTCTGCTGGGAGCAGTGATTTCCCTTTCCGCATATCTCTGCCTTTATGGGCTCCCCTCCGGAAGCATCTTTTTCGGAAAAGTTGCGGTTCCTGCAAATCTTTATTTTTCAAAAATCCTTGCGGTGATCGGCCTTCCCGGAAACGGATTCCGCTCCGCGGATTATTTTCCGCTTCTGCCCTGGTTTTTCCTTTTCCTTTTCGGATGCTTCATCGGAAAATGGT
Source organism: Oscillospiraceae bacterium (assembly GCA_017399625.1). GTDB lineage: Bacteria > Bacillota > Clostridia > Oscillospirales > Ruminococcaceae > UMGS1668. The sequence goes on along the minus strand of JAFQBT010000068.1, from coordinate 8,916 downwards.
TCAAAGAACGGAAGATTCCGGATTTCATGATGAATAAGCACAGCGATTTTCTCTGTGCAATCGGTTCCAACACCCTTGCGATCTATATCGTCCACCAGCCGGTGATTTACGGCCTTCTCACGGCGTTTTTCTGGGTTATGGAGAAAGGAACCGCCGCATGAACCCCGAAACGACCTGCTGCTTCACCGGTCCCCGTCCGGCAAAACTTCCCATGAACGGAAACGAATATTCCGCGGAAATTGCCGCGCTCAAAACCAATATCCGCTCCGCGGTAATCGATGCATATAACGAAGGCTTCCGTTTTTTCATGAACGGAATGGCGGAAGGATTCGACCTTTTTGCGGCGGAAATCGTTCTCGGACTCCGGGACGAACTCCCTGGAATCGCCCTTGTTGCGGTTCTCCCCTATTCCGGAGCCTGCCTGGGGCATTCCGCTTCCATAAGAGAGCGCATGGAAAAGGTGCTCAAAAACGCGGAGGCGGTTTTTTCCCTTTCCGAAAATTACGAAAAAGGCTGTGAACACAGCCGCAACAGCTATATGGTCGAAAATTCAACAAGGATTATCGGCTTTTATAACGGTCTTTCCGGCGGCACCGCCCATTGCTGGAACTGCGCGCTCCGGAAAGGCATAGAAACGGTGAATCTCTATGAATCTTTCTGAAAATCCGAAGGGACTTATTGCCGCCCTTCTTGCGATGCTGCTCGTTTTCATCGGCGCGGTGCTTTATGAAAACGGGTTCATAACCGAAGAACTTTATCTCAAAATTATCTCCGCCGCAAATCCAGGAATCTCCGCGGATTCGGAACTCGAGGTACATTTCATCGACGTGGGTCAGGCGGAATGCATACTTATAAAAGCGCCGGAGAAAACCGTTCTCATTGATGCGGGCGATATCGGTTACGGAAAAACCATCGAAAGATATCTCCGCACCGAAGGGGTCATAACTATAGATTATTTCATCGTGACCCATCCCCATGCGGACCATATCGGTTCCGCAGCGGATATCCTCCGGAAATTTCCTGTTGCGGAAGTGATAATGCCGGAGATCCCTTCGGAATATCTTCCGGCGACCTCGCTTTTTGAAGATTTCCTCAAAGCGATAAAAAGGAAAAACTGCGTCCTTTCCTATTCCGAAAACGGAAGAAAAATCGAACTCGGCGGCGGTGCTTTTATCGAAATCCTCGGTCCTGCGGGATATTCCGGCGATAACCTCAACAACTATTCGGTGATTTCAAAGCTCCGCTACGGCGAAACAAGCTTTCTTTTCACCGGCGACGCAGAGGAGGAAGCGGAGCTTCTGCTCCTCGGTTCCGGCGCAGACGTTTCCTGCGATGTTCTTAACGCGGGACACCATGGAAGTTCAACCTCAAACTGCGCTGCATTGCTGAAAGCCGCAGACCCGCAGTATGCGGCAATTTCCTGCGGATACAACAACGATTACGGCCATCCCCACCGGGAAACCCTTGCGGCTTTCCGGGATTTCGGAATCGGATATTTCCGCACCGATTATGACGGAAGCATTGTTTTCGGTTCGGACGGAAAAACTCTTGAAATCTTCACGGAAGGATAACAGAAAATGGATATATATGTTCTTGACAGAATCGAAGACGGCATTGCCGCCATCGAAAATTCCGATAAAGCGATGCTTTATGTTTCCGCAAGCCGTCTTCCGGAAAACGCAGAAAGCGGCGATTGCTTCACCTTTGAAAAAGGCGTTTTTTATCCCGCTCCGGACGAAACGGAAAAGCGCCGCAGAAAAATAAAAGCTCTTCTTGATGAAATCGTTGCAAAAAAATAAGTTTTAAGCCTGTTTTTTCGCCCAATAATAATTATCATCACAATCTGCACACTATGTGATGATAAAATTCATTCATCATCAAAAGGAAAGGAAGCTGTTTTTATGAGCAGGATTCTTATCGTTGACGACGAACTTCGCGTCCGCGACCTTATCAAAAAATACGCAAAATTCGAAGGTTATGAAGTAAGCGAAGCCGGAACAGGTCTTCAGGCGCTTGAACTTTGCAAGACCCACGAATTTGATATCATCATCATGGACGTCATGATGCCGGAGCTGGATGGCTTTTCCGCCTGCCGGGAAATCCGGAAATTTTCCAATGTTCCGATAATCATTCTTTCCGCAAGGGGCGAGGAATACGACAAAGTCCACGGTTTTGAATCCGGCGTTGACGATTACGTCGTAAAGCCCTTCTCTCCGAAGGAACTTATGATGCGCATCGGCGCAATTTTAAAACGCGGCGGAATCGCTCTTCCGGAGGCAAAGGAAGTTTATCAGCACGAAGGTCTTACGGTCGATTTTACCGGACGCCTTGTTGTTGTTGACGGAAAACCCGTTGATATGTCCCCGAGGGAATACGATCTTTTCTTCTTCCTCGTAAAAAACCGCGGAATCGCTCTTTCCCGCGAAAAACTCATCAACGAAGTATGGGGATATGATTTCCTCGGCGACGACCGCACCATCGATACACATATAAAACAGCTCCGGAAGATTCTCGGCCCATACAGCCGCTGCATCTCCACCCTGAGAGGGGTTGGCTATCGCTTTGATGAATAACAACGTTTCGATCCGCTGGAAGCTCTGCGTCTATTTCATAATCTTCGCCCTTTCGCTGCTGATGATCCTCTGGCTTATGCAGACGGTTCTTCTGGACAGCATGTATGCTATTTACACAAGGCACACCATGAAGACCCTTTCCGAAACCATTGCGGAAAACATCGATAACCCGGAACTGGACAGTCTTCTTATTTCCATAAGCCAGGAAAACGAAATTTCCGTCTATCTCCTGAGCGAGGACGGAATCATAAAAAGCGCAACAGAACGCTCCACAAGCGTCCGTTTTGATAAGGCATCGAAGGGCATGTTCGAATATTGGGATTTTGCCTCCGAAAACGGCGGAACATATATCACCGAGGTTGAATCCACCGGCGTTTTTACCGACAGCGGAATTTTTCTTGAATATGATCCTTCCCATTTCGTCGGAGACGTTCCGGCAAAAAACGATTTCAGCAGCATGATTTTTGCAAAGGAAGTGGCTTCACTTTCCGGCGAGCGTTCGCTCCTTGTTATTCTTTCAAGGATGGAACCCATATCTTCCACTGTTGATGTTCTGATGCTGATTCTTTCCATCGCCAGCATTTTCGCCTTTGCCGCGGGCATAATCCTTGCCTATGTTGCCTCAAAAGGTCTTGCAAGCCCCATCCGGAATCTTTCCGATTCCGCAAAGCAGCTTGCCACCGGCGATTACGGAGTTGTTTTTGAAGGCGGCGGCTGCCGTGAAATCACCCAGCTCAGTGAAACCCTCAACAACACAGCAAGAAAGCTCAGCAAAACCGAAAGGCTCCGGAAGGAACTTCTTGCAAACGTAAGCCACGACCTGCGCACTCCTCTCACGATGATTGGCGGTTACGGCGAAATGATGCGCGATATTCCCGGCGAAAACAACGCCGAAAACATACAGATAATCATCGACGAAACAAAGCGCCTTACAAAGCTCGTCAACGATGCGCTTGATCTTTCAAAGCTCCAGAGCGGAAACTTCAATTACTGCCCTGTGATTTTTTCAATAACCGACGAGGCTTCGGATATAGTAAGCCAGTTTGAAAAGCTTTCCGCCGGAAAGGCAAAAATCAGCTTTTTCTGCGATGAGGACATTTCCGTAAATGCGGACGAGGTACTTGTTTCCGAAGCGATTTATAACCTTATCAACAACGCGGTCACTCATGGCGGCGAAGGAGTTGAGGTTTCCGTCCGCCAGACCCTCAGCGGAAACAATGTCCGCATTTCCGTAATCGACAACGGCCGTGGAATCCCCGAAAGCCAGCTTGAGGATATCTGGGAACGGTATCAGAAAGGCATGGGCGGCGGCGCAGGACTTGGTCTTGCAATAGTCAGCACCGGAATAAAAATGTGCGGCGGCACCTGCGGAGTTCAGAGCGAACTTGGGAAAGGCAGCAAATTCTGGATAGAACTTCCGGTTTTTAATGATTGATATAACAAAAACGCCCTCCGTAAACCGGAGGGTGTTTTTTATATCCATATAAAACTTTCTTTCGGGTCGCGTTTTGAATAGATTTCTTCAAGTTCCGCGATGATTTCTTCCTTCGGGCGGATGAATTTTTCATCATGGCTTATGAGGAAGAATTTTGCGGAAAGATTTTTGAGCACGGTGATTTCTTCTTTGAGCACCGAAGCATTGTAACAAACTCTTCCCTGCTTCATTGTCGCATACGTTGCGTCACCAAGGAAGGCATAATCTCCGGTTTCAAGTCCGACAGAACCTTTTGCATGGCTTGACGGAAGAGGAAAAATGTGTATTTTCACCCCGTCATCGATGAAAATATCGTCCGCAACAACCGTTCCTCGCTTTGCATACTTAAAAGTGTTAGCACCGAGGAACACTTCCTCAAGCATCACGTGCTCAAGATTCGCCATGTGGTCCGGATGGAAATGGGAAACAACCGCCTTTTTCGGTTTTGTGATTCCTTTCAGCGATATGGAAACGGATTCATTCGCGCCGACGTCGAAGATCCAGAGATATTCATCCCCTTCAATCATTCCCACGTCCGCAGAAAGGGGATTTCCGGTTGCTTTAATATACGAAATTTTATCGGTGATTTTCAGAATTTCAGTCATTCGGATTACCTTTGAATCTCATGAGCATGGGGCGGACTTCCGAAGCAAGATAGAGTGAACCCGCAACAACAAGTGCCTCGTCGTTTTTAAGGTTCGCAAGCACCGATTCCACTGTTTCCTTTGCGTTCAAAGCGCTTTCGGCGTTTCCGCAGTATTTTCCGGCGATTTCCGCAAGTTTTTCCGGAGAAATGGCTCTCGGATTATCCACCGGAACAGTAATAACGTGCTCAAAGCAGGGCGCAAGCTCCGCCATAACCGCTTCGCAGTCCTTATCCGCCATCATTCCGCAGATAAGGGTGCGCTTTTCCGGAAGAAACTCCCTTACGTTTTCTGCAAGAGCCTTTGCCGCCATGGGATTATGAGCACCGTCAAGAATAACCAGCGGTTCTTTTGAGCACAGTTCAAATCTTGTCGGGAATCTTGTTGCGGCAATGCCCTCAACAAGGTGCTCGTCCTTGATAACAAAATGCTTTTCCCGAAGAATGCTTACTGCGGAATAGACCGTCAGCAGATTGTTTATCTGGTGCCTTCCGCCAAGAGAAAGGGCAAGTTCCGTCTTTCCGACAAGGATATCCATTCCGGAAACGTCGCAGGAAACAATTTTCGCCCTTCCGGCAGCACCGGTTACAAATGTTGCATCAAGTTCATTGCATTTGTTGAGCATCACCGTAAGAGCTTCCTGTTCCTGCCCCGGAGAAGTCAGAAGAGTGCATCCCGGGCGCAGAATTCCGCATTTTTCTTCGGTAATTTTTGCAATGGTATCGCCAAGAATTTCCGTATGGTCAAGTCCGACAGCGGTTATAATCTGCAAAATTGGTTCCGGAACGGTGTTTGTTGCGTCGAATCTTCCGCCAAGTCCTGCTTCGAGCACCACAAAATCGCAATTTTCTTCCGCAAACCAGAGCATTGCGCAGGCGGTGGTAACTTCAAATGCGTTGAGCATGATTCCCTGCTCAAGGAGGGCGTCCGCCTTTTCTTTTACCGCTTCGACGATTTTTACAAGGCGCTTTCTGCCGATCATTTTTCCGTTTATCATCATTCTTTCACGGAACTCGAGCACGTAGGGAGAGACGTATCTTCCGGTTTTATAACCGGCGGTGCTCAGAACGGAAGAGAGCATTGCAACAGTTGAACCTTTTCCGTTTGTTCCGGCAACGTTGATGCTCCGGAGTTTTTCCTGCGGGTTTCCAAGTTCCGCAAGAAGCATTTTCATCTGCTCAAGGGATGGTTCTTTTTTGAACCGCGGAAAATTCGCGATATATTCAAGGCATTCTTCATATTCCATCGGTTTTTCCGCCTTTCATAAAAAATTTCAGAGCCACCGTTTCCGGCGGCTCTTTTTCAATTATTTCATTGCTGCAATGGATTCTTCGAGTTTTGCAAGTCTTTCCTTGAGTTTTGCAAGTCTGTCGCGTTCTGCCGCAACAACATTTTCCGGTGCTTTATTAACAAATCCGGGGTTCTGAAGTCTTGCTTCAAGACCGGATGCCTGTTTTTCGCACTGTTCCTTTTCCTTGTTAAGACGCTCAAGTTCTTTTGCCATGTCAATAAGTTCGGCCATGGGGATATAGATTTTTGCGGCATCGGTGATAACCTGAACAGCACCGGCCTTATCGAATTCGGCGTTGATTTCAACTTCGGAAGCGGAAGCGAGTTTTACGAGGAAGGGAGCTCCCTGTTCAAAAACTTCTGCGGATTCGGTTTCGATGAAGAGTTTTGCCTTTTTGGAGGGCGGAACGTTCATCTCTGCGCGGCGGTTACGGATTGCTTTGATGGCATCCATAACTTTGGTGAAGTCCTCTGCCTCTTCGGTGAAGCAATGGTCTTCGGTATAAACAGGCCATTCAGCAACCATGATGGATTCGCCTTCGTGAGGAAGTGCCTGCCAGATTTCTTCGGTGATGAAGGGCATGAAGGGATGGAGAAGTTTGAGCACGCCGGTGAGAACATAAACAAGAACTCTTCTTGCGGAATCGGCGGATTCGCCCTGGAGTCTTGCTTTCGCAAGTTCGATATACCAGCTGCAGTAGGTATCCCAGATGAAATCGACGATTTTCTGTTCCGCAACACCGATATCGTAGTTTTCGATGTTTTCGGTTGCGGCTTTTACAAGGTCGTTATACTGGGAAAGAAGCCATTTATCCTCAAGGGTAAGCTCTTCGGGAAGTTCGGTTTCGTTGAAATCTTCCGGAAGGTTCATGAGAACGAATCTCGCCGCGTTCCAGAGTTTGTTTGCAAAGTTGCGGCAGGAAGTTACTTTTTCGTCGGTGAAACGGGTATCGTTACCTGCGGAAATACCGGTTACAAGAGCAAGACGGAGCGCGTCTGCGCCGAAAGTATCGATGATTTCGAGGGGGTCAATTCCGTTTCCGAGGGATTTGGACATCTTTCTGCCGAGCGCGTCACGAACAAGTCCGTGGATAACAACGTCGGTGAAAGGTTTTTTGCCGGTATATGCAAGAGCGGAGAAGATCATTCTGGAAACCCAGAAAGTGATGATATCATATCCGGTTACGAGAACATTGGTCGGATAGAAATAGTTGAATTCCGGAGTCTCTTCCGGCCATCCCATAGTGCTGAAAGGCCAGAGAGCGGAACTGAACCAGGTATCAAGGGTATCCGGATCCTGGTGGATGTTTTCGCTGTGGCAATGTTCGCAGCATTTCGGTTCACCGTCAACACAAAGGGTATCCTTACCGCAGTCGTCGCAGTACCAGACGGGGATTCTGTGTCCCCACCAGAGCTGACGGCTGATGCACCAGTCGCGGATGTTTTCCATCCAATGGAAATAGTTTTTGTCGAATCTTTCCGGAACGAAGCGGACGTCGCCGTCTTTTACAGCCTCAATAGCGGGTTTTGCAAGTTCTTTCATTGCTACGAACCACTGGAGAGAAACTCTCGGTTCAACGGTGGTGTGGCAGCGGTAGCAGGTACCTACGTTGTGTTCGTGGTCCTCAACACGGACAAGGAATCCGCCTTCTTCAAGGTCTGCAACGATTGCTTTTCTTGCGTCGTAACGGTCCATGCCTGCATATTTGGGATAATCTTCGGTGATTTTTGCGTCATCGGTCATTACGTTGATGACGGGAAGGTTGTGGCGGAGACCTACTTCAAAGTCGTTGGGGTCATGTGCCGGGGTGATTTTTACAACACCGGTACCGAATTCCATATCAACATATTCATCGGCAACAACGGGGATCTCTCTGCCAACGAGAGGGAGGGTTACGGTTTTGCCGATATAGGAAGTATATCTTTCGTCCTTGGGGTTAACCGCAACGGCAGTATCGCCGAGAAGGGTTTCCGGACGGGTTGTTGCAAGTTCAAGCCAGCCGCTGCCATCGGTAAGCGGATAGCGGAGATGCCAGAAATGGCCTGCCTGATCCTCATATTCAACCTCTGCATCGGAGATGGAGGTTCCGCATTTGGGGCACCAGTTGATGATGCGCTCGCCGCGGTAGATAAGGCCTTTGTTATAAAGCTCTGCAAAAACCTTGCGGACCGCTTTGGAACAGCCTTCGTCAAGGGTGAATCTTTCGCGTTCCCAGTCGCAGGAGCAGCCAAGGGTTTTGAGCTGTTTTACGATGGTGCCGCCGTAATTCTTTTTCCATTCCCATGCTCTTTCAAGGAAACCGTCGCGACCGACGTCATCTTTGGAAAGACCTTCGGCTCTCATGTTCTCAACAATTTTAACTTCGGTTGCAATGGAAGCATGGTCGGTGCCGGGCATCCAGAGAGCTTCGTAGCCCTGCATTCTCTTCATACGGATGAGAATATCCTGGATGGTGTTATCAAGGGCGTGGCCCATATGGAGCTTGCCGGTGATGTTGGGCGGCGGAATAACGATTGTGAAAGGTTTCTTTTCCGGGTTAACTTCTGCGTGGAAATAACCGCCGTCGAGCCAGAACTGGTAAACGCGTTTTTCCACCTGCGCAGGATCATAGGTTTTGTCAAGTTCTTTGCGCATTTCTGATTTTCCTCTTTCTTTAATATATTTCCGTTTTTGGCTTTGGGAAAAATAAAAAAACTCGTCCCAAAGAAAATTTCTTTGAGACGAGCTGTAATATCAACAAACCCGCGGTACCACTCAAATTGCATCTGCCTTGCGGCAGATACCGCTCTTCGGAGCAACGGATAATGCCCCTTTGGCACTTACGCAGCCTTTCTCGGAAGGGGTCTAATCACCTTTCGGTTTTCTTCCCTTCGGCTCCGAAGCTACAGCACAAAGCAACCGTTTTCCGGCTTTCACCAACCGCCGGCTCTCTTT
>JAFQBT010000067.1 GCA_017399625.1 Oscillospiraceae bacterium | reverse complement strand
TTTTTGTAGAAATTTTAAAGGAGAATAATCATGGGAACGGTAACGGATTATTTTAAAAGTCTGGTTTTTGATGACAGAGTTATGAAATCCACCCTTTCGGATGAAATATATAATTCACTCAAAAAAACGATAGAAGAAGGCTCGGAACTTGATATAGGCGTTGCCAACGCAGTTGCCGCAGCCATGAAGGATTGGGCGGTTTCCAAAGGCGCAACGCATTATACCCACTGGTTCCAGCCTCTTACCGGAATCACCGCCGAAAAGCATGACAGTTTCATTTCTCCTTCTACTGATGGCGGTGTGATTATGGAATTTTCCGGGAAAGAACTTATTAAAGGCGAACCGGACGCTTCTTCTTTCCCTAATGGAGGCCTTCGGACTACTTTCGAGGCAAGAGGCTATACTGCATGGGATCCGACGTCTTATGCGTTTATTAAGGATAAAACTTTATGTATTCCTACAGCGTTCTGTTCTTACAGCGGCCATGCTTTGGACAAAAAAACTCCTCTTTTGCGTTCAATGGCGGCGCTCAATAAACAAGCACTGCGTATTTTAAGATTGTTCGGAAACGACAGCGTAAAAAGAGTGACCGGCTATGTTGGTCCCGAACAGGAATATTTCCTTATCACCAAAGAAATGTATGAAAAGCGTCCGGATCTTTGCTATACCGGACGTACTTTATTTGGAGCAAAACCTCCGAAAGGGCAGGAAATGGGCGACCACTATTTTGGCGTGATCAAACCGAAAGTTGCCGCTTTTATGGAAGAACTCGATGAGGAACTCTGGAAACTGGGAATACTTGCCAAGACGGAGCATAACGAAGTTGCTCCGGCTCAGTATGAACTGGCACCGATTTATACCACTGCCAATATTGCAACCGACCATAACCAGCTTACGATGGAGATAATGCAGAAGGTGGCGGCAAAACATGGTCTTGTGTGTCTGCTCCACGAAAAACCCTTTGCCGGCATAAACGGCAGCGGAAAACACAATAACTGGTCCATTGCCACCGATACGGGACAAAATCTGCTTTCTCCGGGCGCAACGCCCTATGAAAACGCACAGTTTCTGCTGTTCCTTTGCGCTGTTATAAAAGCGGTGGACGATTATCAGGATCTGCTCCGAATTTCGGTCGCGACAGCAGGAAATGATTGCCGCCTCGGTGCAAGCGAAGCACCGCCCGCGGTTGTGTCCGTTTTTCTCGGCGATGAACTGAATACGGTTCTTGAAGCTATCGAAACCGATACGCCTTATAAAGGTGCCGAAAAGACCCGGATGAAGCTTGGGGTTGACGTTCTGCCCGGGTTCAATCGTGATACCACAGACCGCAACAGAACTTCTCCATTTGCTTTTACCGGCAATAAGTTTGAATTCCGTATGCTCGGTTCCTCCAACAGTATCGCCTGCGCGAATATCATGCTGAACAGCGCAGTTGCCGAAACTCTCAGGATTTATGCAGACAGACTGGAAGGTGAGGAAGATTTCGAGACCGCGCTGCACAGTATGATTCGGAATACTATAAAAGATCATAAACGCATCATATTCAACGGCAACGGATATGACGAAAACTGGATCCGGGAGGCGACGGAAAAGCGAGGCCTTCTCAA
>JAFQBT010000005.1 GCA_017399625.1 Oscillospiraceae bacterium | reverse complement strand
TTATTTACGCAGCAAGCGCAATCGGCGCAGGCCTCGCAGTAGGCCTTGCAGCAATCGGCCCCGGCATCGGCGAAGGTTTTGCAGCAGGTAAAGGTACCGAAGCTGTTGGCCGCCAGCCCGAAGCACAGAGCAAAATCACCACCACCATGCTTATGGGCCAGGCAGTTTCCGAAACCACCGGTCTTTACGGACTTGTTGTAGCGCTCCTCCTCATCTTCGTAAAACCCTTCTGATTTTAAAATCAAAAATACTACGGAAAGATTGGTAACAATATGGAAAGCTGGCTTATAAAAATCGATGCCAGTCTTATAAGGCAGGTTATCATTCAGGGCGCTACTTTTCTTGCGTTCTTCGTTGTTGTAAAGGTTTTCTTTGCGGATAAAATAAAAGCTATGCTTGAAAAACGGCAGGAAGTTATTGAAAAAGACCTTTCCGCCGCAACCGAAGCAAAAGCAAACGCGGAAAAACTTGAAAACGAATATGCTGAAATTATGAAAGGCGCACATGACGAAAAAGCGGCCATTCTTCATTCTGCAACCGAAGACGGCGAACAGATGAAAGAAAAAATTGTTGCGGAAGCCCGCGAACAGGCCGAAAATATCATAACCAACGCCAGAAAAGAGATTGACAGAGAGCGCACGCAGGCTGAAAAAGAACTGCGTGATTCCATTGTCGATATGACAATCGACGCCGCAGAAAAAATTTCGGGAAAATCCTTTACAAAAGAGGATCACGCCCAGCTTATAAGCGAATCCATCTCCATGATCAAGGAGGTGTAAGCTTATGAGCCTTGCGGTCAGAAGATATTCCGAAGCGCTTCTTGATATTGCTTTTGAGGAAAAATGTGAGGACGAAGTTTACGAACAGTTCAGAACCCTTTATTCGGAGATGAAAGCCGATAAGGATTTTGAACGCCTTATGACCGAAAAAATTCTTTCCTCCGAAGAACTCAAAGCAACCGTTTCCAAAATCCTCGACGGCGGAAACACCTATCTGATAAGCTTCCTTATGACTCTTATCGACAGAAACCGCATGGACGAAGTTATGGATATGTTCCTTGACTTTGAACGCGGATATAAAGAAAAGAAAAATATTCTTGAAGCGGAAGCCGTTACCGCAATCGAAATGACCGAAGACCAAATCGAACAGGTCAAAAGGGAACTCGGCGAAAAATACGGCAAAACCATCGTGCTCAAAACCTCGGTGGATCCTTCGATAATCGGCGGAATGGTTCTTTATGTCGGGAACGAAATGCTCGACGCTTCCGTTAAAGCAAAATTCGAAGGCCTTAAAAAACAGCTGAAAACAATTCAAATATGATAAAAGGGGCATGAAAAGTTAATGAATCTCAGACCCGATGAAATCAACAAACTGATCAAAGAACAGATCAGAAATTATGAAGGCCGCCTTGCAACTTCCCAGTTCGGAACAGTTGTTCAGGTCGGCGACGGTATCGCAAGGGTTCATGGACTTGACAACGCAATGGCAGGCGAGCTTATCGAATTTCCCGGCGAGGTTTACGGAATGGTCCAGAACCTTGAGGAAAACAACATAGGCTGCGTACTTCTCGGCGATGACAGCAACATCGTCGAAGGCGACAAAGTCCGCTGCACCGGAAAAATCGTTTCCGTTCCGGTGGGCGAAGCCATGATCGGTCGAGTCGTGAACGCTCTCGGACAGCCCATCGACGGCAAAGGTCCGATCCTTACCGAAGAATACCGCCAGGTTGAGAAAAAAGCTCATGGCGTTATCGAAAGAAAATCCGTTGACAGCCCGCTCCAGACCGGTTATAAAGCGGTCGACAGCCTTATTCCTATCGGAAGAGGTCAGCGTGAGCTTATCATCGGTGACCGCCAGACCGGTAAAACCGCTCTTGCGATCGATACCATCATCAACCAGAAGGGCGAAGACGTAATCTGCATCTATGTTGCAATCGGCCAGAAAGCTTCCACCGTTGCACAGATGGTTCAGAAACTCACCGAAGCCGGCGCAATGGAATACAGCCTTGTTGTTGCTTCCACCGCTTCCGAAAAAGCACCTCTCCAGTATCTTGCGCCCTATTCCGGCGTAGCTATTGCGGAATATTTCATGGACCAGGGAAAAGATGTCCTTATCGTTTACGACGACCTTTCCAAACACGCCGTTGCATACCGTTCCATGGCGCTTCTTCTCAAACGCGCTCCCGGACGCGAAGCATATCCCGGCGACGTTTTCTATCTTCATTCCCGCCTTCTTGAAAGAGCTGCGAAGCTGGAAAAAGGCGGTTCCATCACCGCTCTGCCCATTATTGAAACCCAGGCAGGCGACATTTCCGCCTATATCCCGACCAACGTAATTTCCATTACCGACGGTCAGATATTCCTTGAAACCGACCTCTTCAACCAGGGTGTCCGCCCTGCAGTAAACCCGGGTATTTCCGTTTCCCGAGTAGGCGGTTCCGCACAGATCAAATCCATGAAGAAGATCGCGGGTCCTCTCCGTATCGAATACGCACAGTACCGTGAACTTGCTTCCTTTGCGCAGTTCGGCGCAGACCTTGATAAGGAAACCAAGGCACAGCTTGAAAAGGGCAAACGCATTGTTGAAATCCTCAAACAGGATCAGTATGCTCCCATGAGAGTTGAGGACCAGGTTCTTATCATCTTCGCGGTTTCCGATAACCACACAAACGATATCCCCGTTGAGGACATCAAGCGCTTTGAAAAAGAGCTTATCGAATTTGCGAGATACCGTTATCCCGAACTCCTTCAGGAAATCAAAACCACAAAGAATTTCGATAAAGAACTGCAGGCAAAGGTTGCCGCGGTTGTTGAAGAATTCAAGGCAGCATTCAAAGCTGAGTAAAACAAGTAATGCAGAGGTGTATTTATGGCTGACTCAATGCGCGATATAAAACGTCGCATAAAAAGTGTCACTTCCACAAAACAGATCACTCACGCCATGCAGCTTGTTGCAAGCGCAAAACTCCGCAACGCAAGAATGAAGGCTGACGCAAGAAGAGCCTATACCAATTACGTGATCGAAACCATGCATATGATTTCCGGCGCACTTGAAAGGGAAGAACCGGGCGCATTTTTCAAACCCAACGGCTGCGAAAAGGATCTTTATATCGTTGTTACCAGCGACAAAGGTCTTGCCGGCGGTTTCAACTCCGGACTTCTCAAATTCACCGCGGAAGCGATGAAACAGAGCAGGGAATGTGCGGTGATGGTTTCCGGCGCAAAGGGTCTTGATTATTTCCGCCGCAGGAATTACGAAATTCTCGGTTCCTATATCGGCGAAAGCGACGAGGCAAGCCTTGGAATTGCAAACAGTATGGGCAAGGCGGCAACAACCCTTTTCCTCGACGGAAAGGTCGGCAATATCTATATCATGTATAACCGCTTCGTTTCGGTGATTTCCCAGAAGCCCACCATGATAAAGCTTCTTCCTCTTTCAAGGGAGGAACTTGCGGAAAAGGCGGACGAAATCGATACCGAAACCGCAGTCGGCGAATATAAGCCCGAAAGCGGACTTTTCGGAACCGAACCGCCGAAAAACATGATTTTTGAACCTTCCGCAAACTATCTTGCGAATATGCTCATCCCTTCCTATATCGACAACGCCGTTTACGGCGCATTGCTCGAAAGCGCTGCGGGTGAACTTGCCAGCAGAAGAATGGCCATGGAAAACGCAACAGACAACGCCGATGAAATCATCGCGGATCTCAGCCTTGCTTATAACAGAGCAAGACAGGGCGCAATCACCCAGGAGATCACTGAAATTGTAAGCGGCGCCAACGCAATCGGTTAAGGGGGTCTGCTGCAATGAGTGAAAAACTTATAAATTTAAAAGTAATTACCCCGGTAAACGTTCTTTTCGAAGGAGAGGTAAAAAGCTTCATCGTAAAGACAAGAGGCGAAGTGGGCGAATTTGCGGTTCTTGCGGACCACATTCCCATGACTGCTTCGGTAGGAGTAGGTACTCTTGTTATGAATCTTCCGGACGGAACCGAAAAAAGAACGACCCTTTTCTGCGGATACTGCGTTGTTCAGAACAACAGCGCCGTTATCATTGTTGAAGCGGGCGAAAAACCGGAGGACATAGACTTTGCACGTGCCGAAGAGGCAAAGAAGCGTGCCGAAGAAAGACTCAGAGGCGGAGCGGGCATTGATAAGAACAGAGCGGAACAGGCTCTTTACCGTTCAATCGCAAGGCTCGAACTCTATAAAAGCAAATAATCAGGGAGGGATACGAATTCGTGAACAATATTGGTAAAATCGTTCAGGTTATCGGCCCGGTCGTTGATATTAAATTCGAAGAAGGCGAGCTTCCGAAGCTCAACGACGCAATCGAAATAGATAACCACGGCGCACGCCTTGTTGTTGAGGTTGCTCAGCACATGGGTGATAACGTCGTAAAGTGCATCGCAATGGATTCCACCGACGGTCTTAAACGCGGTCAGGAAGCAAAAAATACCGGTGCACCCATCACCATTCCCGTCGGTAAAGTTACCCTCGGAAGAATGGTAAACGTTCTCGGCGAACCCATCGACGGAATCGAAATGGACACCGAAAATGAACCCAAAGCTTCCATCCACCAGCCTGCTCCCACTTTTGCGGAACAGAAAACCGAACCGGAGATTTTTGAAACCGGTATCAAGGTCATCGACCTTATCTGCCCCTATACCCGAGGCGGTAAAATCGGTCTTTTCGGCGGCGCGGGTGTTGGAAAAACCGTTCTTATTCAGGAACTCATCAGCAACATCGCCACCGAGCACGGCGGCATTTCCGTTTTCGCCGGTGTCGGCGAAAGAACCCGTGAGGGCAACGACCTTTATTATGAAATGAAAGAATCCGGAGTTCTTGCAAAAACCGCCCTTGTTTTCGGACAGATGAACGAACCTCCGGGCGCAAGAATGAGAGTTGCTCTCACCGGTCTTACCATGGCGGAACATTTCCGCGATAAGGAAGGACAGGACGTTCTTCTCTTCATCGACAACATCTTCCGTTTCACCCAGGCAGGTTCCGAAGTTTCCGCGCTTCTCGGCCGTATGCCTTCCGCAGTTGGTTATCAGCCCACCCTTGCAACCGAAATGGGTGCTCTCCAGGAGAGAATCACTTCCACCCAGAAAGGCTCCATCACTTCCGTACAGGCTGTTTACGTTCCTGCGGACGACCTTACCGACCCTGCTCCGGCAACAACCTTTGCGCACCTTGACGCAACAACCGTTCTTTCCCGTTCCATCGCGGAAAAAGGTATCTATCCTGCGGTTGACCCGCTGGATTCCACTTCCAGAATCCTCGACCCGAACGTTGTCGGTCAGGAACATTATAAAACCGCCCGTGCCGTTCAGGAAATCCTTCAGAAATATAAGGAACTCCAGGATATCATCGCGATCCTCGGTATGGACGAACTTTCCGAGGACCAGAAGCTCATTGTTTCCCGCGCAAGAAAAATCGAAAGATTCCTTTCCCAGCCGTTCCATGTTGCGGAACAGTTCACCGGCATCGAGGGCAAATATGTTCCTCTTTCCGAAACCATCCGCGGCTTCAACGAGATTCTTGAGGGCAAACACGATAACCTTCCGGAAGGCGCATTCCTTCTTGTCGGTACAATCGAAGATGCCGTTGCAAAAGCAAAAGCAATGTCCGAAGGCAATAAATAATTGTATAATAGTAAAAAAGCGCCGCTTGCGGCGTTTTTTTATATCAGCCTCCCTTGTCAAAGGGAGGTGAGATTTTAATTTCACCGCTTTGCGGTGCCTTTTTTGAAAATTTATTTAAATGTTGATTTTTGTTCACATTTTGTTAAAATGGAAACTGTGATGGGGTGTATAATATAATTAAGGAATTATAGTCCGAAAGGAGTTTTGAATATGAAAAAATGGATGAGCATTATTCTTGCGGCGGCGCTTGTTCTTTCCTTTGCCGCGTGTGATGCAAACAATCCTGCCGAAAGGGTTGATCCGGAAATTCCGGAGGTTCAGGAGAATCCAAAGCAGCAGGAACCTTCCGAACCGGTGGAAATCCTTCCGGAAATCGGCGAAAGAAGGGAAGTTTCCCCCGAAAATTTTGAAAACGCGGCAAAAATCGTCCTTTCCGAAAACGGAATCACCGTTGACGGAAAACCGGCGGACGAAAGCGACTGCGTAAAAACCGGCGGCGAGATTATTTATTATCACGATATCGATAATTACGAAAGCGGAAACCCCTATGGCGAAGGCGAGGCGGAAGATAAGCATACCGAGGAGGAAGCCGCTTCCCATACTCTTGTTACCATTACAAAACCCGGCGAATATTTTATCACCGGCGAGCTGAAAGGACAGCTTGCGGTTGACCTCGGCGAAGAAGCGGAAACCGACCCGGATGCAAAGGTTACCCTTATCTTTGGCGGCGCGGATATCACATGCGAAATCGCACCGGCGGTTATTTTCTATAACGTCTATGAATCCGCGGATTCCGAAGCGGAAGCATCTTCCAAGGTTGATACCTCCGCCGCCGGCGCAAACGTCATTGCCGCGGACGGAAGCCTCAGCAATATCTGCGGCGCAAACGTCGCAAAAATCTATAAAGATAACGCCGAAGCAAAGAAGCTCCATAAATACGACGCCGCATTGTATTCGAAAATGAGCATGAACATCGGCGGCGATTCCGAAAACACCGGCGTGCTCAATGTCTATGCGGAAAACGAAGGCATCGGAAGTGAAATGCATCTTACGTTCAACGGCGGCATCATCGGAATCACTTCCAAAGACGACGGCATCAACACCAACGAGGACGGAATTTCCGTAACAACCATAAACGGCGGAAAACTCACCGTTAAAGGCGGACTTGGCACCGAAGGCGACGGAATTGATTCCAACGGCTGGCTCGTTATCAACGGCGGAACCCTTTATGCTTCCGGAAACGGAAGAAGCGGCGACGGAGGAATTGATGCGGATATGGGGATTTCCATCAACGGCGGAAACGTTTTTGCCTTCGGCAACCGGAACGACAACATTTCCTCCGAATCCGCCCAGCTCCATGCAAGGCTTGATTTCGCTTCCACAAAGGAAGCCGGAAGCGTTGTTGAACTTTCCGACGGCGAAGGAAACAAAATTTCCGCAGAAAGCGACAGGGAGTTCCAGAGCGTTGTGCTTTCCGGCGATATGCTTTCCGAAAACGTGAACTATCATCTTTATGTAAACGGCGTTGTTCAGGAATATTCCGCAACCCCTGCGCTCTGGGATGAGCATTACGGAAACATCGGAGTTCAGATCCCCGGCGGACCCCAGCAGATTCCGGATGAACTTGAAATTCCCGAAGGCAACCCGAATAACCCCTATGCGGTTCCGGAAGGACTTGAGGAATGGCTCGAAAATTCCAAGGACGTTCCGGATGAAATCCGCGAATGGATCGAAACCATGATGAAGGCTTCGGAAGGCATGGGCGGCGGAAGAGTCAATAAATTCGAAACCGAAACTCAGGGAAGACCCCAGGGCGGAACTCCTTTTGTTCCCCAGCAAAGCGGAGAGTTTCCGGAACTGGGAATCGATGACGGAAACGAGGATAACACCGTTTTTGTCCTTGAAAAGGAAAATCTTTATTTCTATGGAATCTTTGATTCCCCCTCCGCGGTGGGCAAAAAGCTTGTTACCTTCACGATAAACGGCGAAACAAGAATCGAGGATCTTTTCCTCGGGGATCTTCCGGAAATCACCGATATAAACTGTTCCGAAAAAATTCCTCCGGAACAGGTACAGGTCACCCTTGTTTATCGCGGAAGAGATGAAAGCATCAACGTTGCAAGAAACTGCATGCTTTCCGAAGGAATCGAAGCGGTAAAAGAACTTTTCCGGGATCTTGAACCGGGCAATTACCGCCTTACAATCGGCGTAACGGCGGAAAATGAAGAATACAGCGGTTCAACCGTTTTCAATTTTGACGTTGTTGACTGAAAAAGTTGACCAAAACGCAATTTGTTTCGGATAAACCCTTGCAATATTATCTGTTAAAGGATATAATATATATTTGTCATATTGTGCCGAGTCAATCGGTAAAATGCCAATATAAAAACAAGGATGGTTAATTTATGAGCGAAAAAGCTAATAACAAAAAAGCAAAATACACTCTTGCAAAAGTAATCGTTGCTCTTTGCGTAGTGCTTTGCGTTGTTCTCACCGTTTTTGAACTGGGCGTAACCTATCGCCTTATGAAAGCTGTTGAGGTTGACGGAACCGAATATTCCGTTTCCGAATACAACTGGTTCTATACCAACAACGTTTACCAGATTTACAACAACTATTACAATGCATACGGTGAACTTGCAATGTATTTCTTCAACCCCCAGGGCGGTCTTGAAGATCAGGTCTATGACCAGGAAACCGGCGAAACCTGGGCAGATTATGTCAGGGAATATACCGATCTTTCCATCGTTGAAATGACCAGACTTTATAACGAAGGAACTGAAGCAGGATTTGTTCTCGATGAAGAATATTACGAAAGCTGCGAAGCAGAGCTTGATGCAATCGAAGCAACCGCAAAAGCAAACGGATATTCCCTCAACGAATATCTTTCTCTTAACTACGGACGCGGTGTAAATGCAGAAGTTTTCAGAAATATGTACGAAATCTACTATTTCTCCCTTGAATATGCAAACAGCATTTCCGAAGGTCTTGAAGTTTCCGCAGATGATATCGATGCTCACTATGCAGAACACAGCGAGGATTTTGATTCCGTTTCCTTCAAAGCATATTTTGCAAGCGGAACCCCTGCTGAAGGCGAAGAAAAACAGGCTGCAATGGACGACGCAAAAGCAGAAGCTGAAGCAGTTCTTGCCGGCGAAAAAGAAGTTCAGTTCACCGAAAGCAACTATTACACCCACGCACAGACAACCAGCGCTTATGCTGACTGGCTCTTTGATGACGCAAGAAAAGCAGGCGATAAGGATATCTTCGAAACCGAAAACGGTTATTATGTTGTTGAATTCGTTGAAAACAACGATATCCATTACAACACCGTTAACGTAAGACATATCCTTGTAACCCCCGGCGACAGCACCAGCGAAGAATCCCTCAAGGCTGCTCTTGAAACCGCAAACAAATACCTTGACGATTGGAAAGCAAACGGTGCAACCGAAGAAGCTTTTGCAGACCTTGCAATGAAACATTCCGCAGACGGAAGCGCAGCAAACGGCGGCCTTTATACCAATGTTTTCAAAGGCCAGATGGTAACCGAATTTGAAGACTGGTGCTTCGACCCCGCAAGAAAAGCAGGCGATTGCGAAGTTATCCAGACTTCCTATGGCTATCACGTAATGTACTTCTCCGGCGTTGCAGAAGAATATTACAGCTATATCATTGATGCTGCAATCAGAAGCGAACACCTCAACAGCTATCTCGACGGCCTTGTTGAAGGAATCGAAGTTTCCGAACTCTTCGGAAGCAAATATGTCGGCAAACACCTTGCCTGATTATTGACGCAAATAAAGTGGGACGGTTTTCAAAAAAACCGTCCCATATTTTAAAATCAGCTGAAAGGAAAATGAAGGCTATGAAAAGAATTTTTGCGGTGCTCATTGCCGCAATGCTCATGCTCACCGTTTTTGCGGGATGCGCTTCCTCCGAAGCAGAAGCAGAAAACGGTTCCGCAGTTGCTCTTAAAATCGGTAACACCGAATATACCGTAAACGACGTTCAGTATATGTACGTTGCAACCTTCAACGAGGTTTATTATAACCTCTATTATACTTATTCCAGCTATGGAATCGACGTTTCCACCATTGTTGATATCTCCAAACCCCTTGAGGAGCAGATGGTTGACGAAACCAAAACCTGGCATGAATATGTTCTCGATTATACCGTTAACACCCTCAAAAGCATCACCGGAGTTTATGAGGAAGCAATTGCAAACGGATTTGTTCTTCCGGAAGAATATCAGACCGATCTCGATTCCTTCAGCCAGCAGCTTGAAGAAATTGCGGCAAAGAACTCCATGACCAAGGAAGAATATATCGAAAATTCCTACGGCAAGGGCGTAACCGAAGAAACTGTAAGAAAAATGACCGAAATCCAGATTTACTGCAACGCATATATCCAGGATTATCAGGGAAAAGTTACCGTAAGCGATGAGGATATCCAGGCTTATTACGAAGCCAACAAAAAGGATATTGATACCGTTGCAATGCGCTTTTTCTTCACTCCCACCTATTCCGATGAGGAAGGCAGCGAATATACCCATGAACAGGCAAAAGCCGCAGCAGAGGCTGTTGCCGCCGCACAGAACGCAGAGGAATTTGATAACCTTGCTTATGAAAACGCCGACGAAGAGCAGAAAAAGAGCTATGACGAAGGCGGAAGCACCCTTATGCAGGGAATCACATATAACGGCGTGGGAATCGAAGAAGTTTCCGAATGGCTTTTCGATGAAGCAAGACAGTACGGCGATACTTATACTTTCCATGACGTTGAATACAGCAGTTATCTCATCGTAATGTTCGAGGAACGTGTTGACCCGAACTATGATTACATCGACGTCCGCCACATCCTCATTACCCCCGAAGAGGATGAAGAAGGCAATATCAGCGACGAAGCATGGACCGCCGCAGAGGAAAAAGCAAACGAAATTTATGAAGGATTCCTTGCCGGCGAACAGACCGAAGAAGCTTTCGGCGAACTTGCAAAGGAACATTCCGCAGACGGCAATGCAGCTCAGGGCGGAATTTATGAAGACGTCAAAAAAGGCCAGATGGTAGAAACCTTCAACAACTGGTGCTTTGACGAAGCAAGACAGCCCGGCGATTCCGGAATCGTAAAAACCCGTTTCGGTTATCACATCATGTATTTTGTGGGAACCGGCACGAATAACCTTACCGGAACCATTGAACCTTCCGTCACTTCCGAAAAAGTAAGCGCATGGATCGAAAACTTCTCCGTTAACGCAGCCGAAGAACGCACCGAGGCTTTTGATACCATCGACAGCAAAATCGACGATATCGTTGCCGCTGCAAACGATAGCGCTTCCAACGAAACCGAAGTTGAAAAAGCAGATAACGCAAGCGGAATCATCATCGCCGCTCTCATCGTTATCATCATCGTCTGCATCGTGATCATCCTCAGAAACGGAAAAGGCAAAAAGAACGCCGAAACCGCTGAAACCGAAGCAGAAGCAGAGGAAACCGAAGAATCCGTTCTTCCCGAAGCAACCGACGAGGAACTGACCGAAGAGGAACTTCTTGCGGAGGAAGCTTTTGAAGAAGGCGCTTCCGAAGAAGAACCGGCAGAGGAAGCTTCCGAAGAAACTGCCGAAGAAGCCGAAGAAGCCGAAGAAACCGAGGAAAAAACCGAAGAATAATCTTCCCGAATAATAAAAAAACGCACCCGAAAGGGTGCGTTTTTTTGCTGCAAAAAAAGACCCGTCCTTCCGGACGGGTCGAAAATTCTGATTAAAGATTTTTCATAAGGAGCCATTCGCCGATGCCTTTTTTGAGAAGATCGGGAACGAGGAGAAGGGGTTTGAAGCCTTTTTTCTGATAAAGAGCCTTTGCTCTGGGGTTGAAGTCGGAAACAGCGATGAATGCCTTATCAAATCCCATCTGTTTGGAAATTCCAAGGAAGATATCGATAAGCTGGTCGCCGATTCCTTTGCCGCGGTAACCGTCTTTGACGCCGAGGAGAGCAAGATAGGGGAGTTCGCCGTACATACCCATCATATCATAAACCATAAGACCGACCGGTTCGCCTTTTTCGGTTTCGGCAATGATTACATTTCCGTTTTCAAGGGGACCGTAAACCCATTCGTGAAGGGTGTCGGTATCCTTGAAATAATGGTCATAAAGAGGGCTTTTATCAAAAATTTTGACGTACTCGTCCCATTTTTCGGTTGTGCCTTTTACGAAATTGACTCTGTATTTATAATCCATCTGAGACATTTTAAAATCCTCCCAAAAAGACAAATTTTTACAATTGAATTATACTCCCCAAAGGCTTTGTTGTCAATAGAATTTATCTCTTGACAATAAAATAACGGAGTGCTATAATCCTTATGTTATCTAAAGGCTATGATGAAGAGTGCGCTTTGCAATGCCGTTTTTGAAAGAGAGCCGGCGGTTTGGTGAAAGCCGGAAAACGTCCGCTTTGCGCTGTAGCTTCGGAGCCGGAGGGAAGAAAGCCGAAAGGTGATTAGACCCCTTCCGAGAAAGGCTGCGTAAGTGCCGAAGGAGCATTATCCGTTGCTCCGAAGAAAAATGTTCGTTTGCCATGCTTTTTGCGCAAACTTCTATAAGTTCGTC
>JAFQBT010000066.1 GCA_017399625.1 Oscillospiraceae bacterium | reverse complement strand
GATTGCATGGATATTCCCCGCGCAAAAATTTACGGAGTTTCCACTTTCTATGCTTTCTTTTCACAGAAAGCCAGAGGCATACATATAATCAGAATGTGCCGCAGCGCGCCTTGTCACGTTAAAGGCGCAAAAGCTGTTATTACTGCTTTTGAAGAAGCTCTTGGAATCAAAGTCGGCGAAACCACCGAAGACGGACTTTTTACTCTTGAATACTGCGAATGTCTTGGAATGTGCGACGGTTCTCCGAATATTATGGTCGATGATGATGTTATCACAAACGTAAGTCCCAACCAGGTTCCGAACATTCTTGCAAAATACAGAATAAGATAAGGAGGAGCCGAATAATGCAGGAAACAAGAATGATGCTCCGTAATATCGGAAAAATAAATCCTATCAGTTCCATGGAATACGCAAAGCTCGGCGGATACGCATCTCTTCGCCTTGCCCTCAGTTTCCCAAACGGTATTGTAGGTATGCTTAAAGACTCCGGACTTCGCGGAAGGGGCGGAGCGGGCTTTCCCGTAGGGCTTAAATGGGCTTTCGTAAGAGATACCGAAGCTCCCCAAAAATACGTAATCTGCAATGCGGACGAAGGCGAACCCGGAACCAACAAAGACCGAATTCTTATAATGGGAAATCCCCATGCGGTTCTTGAAGGAATGGCTATCGCCGGAAGAGCGGTCGGCGCAAGCAAAGGATATATATACGTGCGCGCAGAGTATCCTTACGTTCGTGAACTTCTTGAAAAAGCCATTGCAGATGCGGAAGAACACAACTTCCTGGGTAAAAGCATTATGGGAAGCGATTTCGATTTCTTCGTTGAAATCAGAATGGGCGCCGGTGCATATATCTGCGGCGAAGAAACGGCGCTTATGCAATCCATCGAAGGCCAGCGCGGTGAACCGAGATTTAAACCGCCTTTCCCTGCACAAAAAGGCCTTTTCGGAATGCCGACCGTTGTAAACAACGTTGAAACTTTTGCGAACGTTCCGCTTGTTCTTTCCCTCGGTTCTGAAAACTTCAGGACAATAGGCGCACCGAAAACTTCCGGTACAAAACTTTTTACACTCAGCGGAAATATTTGCCGTCCCGGTGTTTATGAATTCCAGACAGGCATAACTATTCGCGAACTTTTTGAAGAAGTGGGCGGCGGTTGCCCAAACGGAAAAAAACTTCAGGCTATTCAGACCGGAGGCGCCTCCGGCGCAATTATCAGCCCGGATCTTCTTGACACTCCGATGGATATCGAATCCTGCGCGGCGGTTGGCGCAACTTTCGGCGCAGGTGACCTTATGTTCATTGACGAGGACCAGGATCTTATTGAAGTCTGCGCAAGCCTTGCGGGATTTTTTGTTGACGAATCCTGCGGAAAATGCACGCCCTGCCGGGAAGGCAATAAACGTCTTCTCGAACTTATTATGAAGTTCCGCCATCATACCGCAACTCCTAAAGACATTGATACAATAAATGACCTTGCTTCCACAATGATGGATGCTTCCCTTTGCGGATTGGGTCAGACTTCGCCGACTCCGATAGTCACCGCAGTTAAAAACTTCCCCGAAGTATTTGAAAGAGCAATGGCAAGGAGGGACGAAAAATGATTAAAGTTACAATCGACGGTATTGTTGCCGAAGTTGAAAGCGGAACCACAATACTTAAAGCCGCCCAGCAGATAGGAATCAAAATTCCGACTCTTTGCTATCATCCGGACCAGGAGGTTAAAGCAAACTGCCGCATCTGCGTTGTTGAGGTTGAAGGACAGCGCCTTCTTGTTCCTTCCTGTGCATTTCCGTGTACAGACGGAATGGTTGTACATACCAACACTCCGAGAGTCAGAAGAGCAAGAACAAATATTCTTGAGCTTATTCTTGCAAGACATACTCAGGACTGCCTCCATTGCCACAGAAGCGGAACCTGCGAACTTCAGCAGATTGCCGCAGACCTTAACTTTACCAGAAAACCGCGTTATATCCAAAGTCCCCGTTCCGAATTCCGCGATTTTTCAAGTCCATCCGTAGTACGCGATCCTTCAAAATGCATTGCATGCGGAAGATGCGCCTGGGTTTGCACCAATTTCCAGTCCGTAAATGCTCTTACAAAAGAAAACCGAGGATTTGAAACCGTTTATACCACCGAATTCAACCGGCCGCTTGCTGAAACCGCCTGTGTAAACTGCGGACAGTGCATTCAGGCCTGCCCAACCGGCGCTCTTACCATTAAAGACGATACAGCAAAGGCCTGGAAAGCGATTTTTGACCCGAATCTTACCGTTGTTGCTCAGGTTGCTCCGGCTGTCAGGGTAAACATAGCAGAAGCTCTTGGCGAGCCGGTCGGCACAATCAGTACGGGAAGACTTATCACTGCTTTGCGTATGCTCGGCGTTGACGCTGTTTTTGATACCGACTTTACTGCAGACCTTACAATCATGGAAGAGGGCACCGAGCTTATCAACAGAATCCAAAATGGCGGAACCCTTCCGCTTATCACTTCATGCAGTCCCGCATGGGTAAAATTCTGCGAAACATGGTACCCGGACCAGCTTGATCATCTTTCCACCGCAAAATCTCCTCAGGGAATGTTCGGCGCAATCATCAAAACTTACTATGCGGAAAAACTCGGAAAGAAACCGCAGGAAATCTACAGCCTTTCCATTATGCCCTGCACCGCAAAAAAATATGAAGCAACCAGACCGGAACTCGGTCGTGACGGATATCAGGATATCGACTGCGTTATCACAGTTCAGGAGCTTGCGAGAATGATTCGCGAGGCGAACATTGATTTCGAAAGACTTCCGGAAGGCGAATTTGACCTTCCTTTCGGACTTGGTTCCGGCGCGGGAATTATCTTCGGCGCAACCGGCGGCGTTACCGAAGCGGCGCTTCGCACGGTTTATGAAATTCTTACCGGCCACGAACTCAAGAACATCAATTTTACCGCAGTACGAGGATTCAGGGATACTCGCGAAGCAACGGTTAATATCGGAAAACTTCCCGTTAAAGTCTGCATAACTTCCGGACTTGCCAATGCAAGAAAAATTATGGAAATGGTAAAAGCGGGTACCGCTGATTATCATTTTATCGAAATAATGGCATGCCCCGGAGGCTGCGTGGGCGGCGGAGGAAACGCTTACCGCAACTGGAAAAAGGTCGAGGAGCGCAATAAAGCAACCTATCTTGTTGACGCAAAACAATGCCCCGTTCGTCAAAGTCATAAAAATCCGGCGATTTCCGAATTTTATAAAGAACTCGGAGTTGCTCCCGGCGAAGGAATTGCCCACGAACTTTTCCATACAAAATATACCGACAGAAGCAATCTTCCAAAATAAAATATTCCCAACTTTCTCTTTTCTATTTTCAAAGGGAGCACGGCAATCGGCTGTGCTCCTTTTGAATTCACGGTATAAGTTATATCTCGTTGATTAAACAAACAAAAAATGCTATATTATAGTGGAAACGAAACGCTTGCCTGAATATCAAAATACGATTGAACGGAGGAAAACAAAATGTTCAAAAAGTATTCGGAAAAGAATGCCGGCGGTCTTACTCTGAAGCATAAAATAGGCTATGGCCTTGGAGATGCGGGCGGCTGTATGACCTTTGCAATTATGGGAAGCACCTTTGCGATGTATTGCACCGATGCGCTTAAAATTGATACGGTTCTTCTTGGAATCCTTCTTGCAGTATGGAATATATGGGACTTTATCAATGACCCCATTATGGGAGCACTGCTTGACAAATCTTTTGCAAAAAACCATAATCCGAAAGGAAAGTTCCGCCCATGGCTTCTTCGAAGTGCGCCTCTTGTATGTGTAAGTTTTATTGCACTTTGGTCCGTTCCCTCTTTTTTTGAAGGAGTTTCTCTTATCTTCGTGCTTTTTGGACTTAAAATCCTTTACGAGGGTTGTTATACCATGTTTAATATTCCCATGGGCTCAATGCTTTCAGCAATGGCAAACGACGACCGGGAAAGGGCATCGCTTTCTTCCGCAAGAGGTTTTGGTTCCGCAGTAGGAAATATGATTCCGGTTATGCTGATGCCGATGCTGATAAAAGCCTTTGGTCAGACAAACCCTGCGGGTTATGCAATAGGCGCTTCGATTTGCGCGGTTATAGGCCTTGGAATGTGTCTTGCGCATTATGCACTTACTGAAGAACGAAATATTGCGGAAACTTCCGAAGAAAAAGCCGGAAATATTAAAATTACGGATATTCTTAATGTTTTCAAAGTGAACCGCCCATTCCTTGCCCTTTGCGTACACGGTTTGTGTATCTGCACAATGCAATATGTCGGAAACACGCTTACAAACTATATGTTCTCTATTGTTTATGATGATCTTGCTCTTGTTACTTACGGTTCCGTAATTTCCGCTCCGTTTATGGTTGTGACTCTTGTTTTCGGACCGATGCTCGCAAAAAAATTCGGTCTTGAAAAATTTATCCGATGGGGACTTCTTGTGGGTTCCGTGATGTATATTTCCCTTTTCGCGGTTCATACTATAACTTTTGTAAATCCGTATATCCATATAATAATCAGCAACGTTGCGATGGGCCTTGCTTGTATGTCGATTTATATGCAATGGGGTCTTGTGGGCGAAGCTATTGACTATAATGAAATGATTACGGGAAAACGCACCGAAGGTTCCATTTACGGAACTTTTAACCTTTCAAGAAGAGTCGGGCAGACTATAGGAAATTCTTCCGCGGTTATAATGCTCGGCTGGATCGGATATGATTCGGAGTTTGCGGTTCAAAGCGTCGGAACGGTTTTTGGAATAAAAGTTCTTTGCGTTCTTCTTCCGGGAATTTTTGTTCTCGGTTCCTGGGCTGCATTCAGATTCCTTTGGAATATGAACCCCGAAACCAGAGCGAAACTTGCGGAATTTAAATTATCAAAAAAAGCAGAACAGTAATCTGTTTCCGGAGGTACCGTAAATGGAAAAAATAATTGAAACACCATGCGGAAAAATAAAAGGATATAACTGCAGAATTCCGGGAGTAACTGCCTTTAAAGGAATCAGGTTTGCTGTGGCAGAAAGATGGAAGTATCCGGAAGAAATTACCTGTTGGGAAGGAATTTATGACGCATCTTCTTATGGAAATTGCTGCTTTCAGCCTCGTTCTTTTTATAACGAAGAGGAAAACCTTAAAAAGGTTTTTTATTATAACGAATTCCGTAAGGGCGAAACGTATAATTACAGCGAAGACTGCCTTTTTCTGAATATATGGGCGCCGGATGATGCTGACGAAAAAAGCAGACTTCCGGTTCTCGTTTATATACATGGCGGCGGATATAAAGGCGGCTGCGGACATGAAAAACCTTTTGATGACCCGATCTGGCCGAAAAAAGGGGTTGTTGCGGTTACCATAAACTATCGTCTTGGACCTTTTGGTTTTGCGTGTCTTCCGGAACTTGAAAAAGAAGCGGGACATTGCGGAAACTATGGACTTTATGACCAGCTTACGGCTTTGAAATGGATAAATCATAATATTTCGGCATTCGGAGGAAATCCGGAGCAAGTCACAATTATGGGGCAAAGCGCCGGCGCGATGAGCGTTCAGCATCTTTGCCAGAGCCCCCTTTCCGAAGGACTTTTCAGAAGTGCGGTGATGTCAAGCGGAGGCGGAGCGGGTCATATTCTTACCGGAAAGGCGGAAAAGAATTTTGGTTTCTGGTCAGAAGTGATGAAACTTTGCGGATGCAAAAATCTTGATGAATTCAGAAAAGTTCCTGCGGAAAAAATTTTTGAAAACTGGCAGAAAGCTCAAAAAGAAGTTAAAGGCGGAACGATGGCCACAACTCCGGTGAAGGATAATATTTTTATTACTGAAAAACCGGAGCCTTTGGATATTCATTATATGATGGGTTCCACAAGTCACGATATGATGGCGCCGATTCTTTATTCCATGGCGAAAAAATGGGGAATAAAAAACAATCTTAAAAATTACGTCTGGTTTTTCGAAAGAATGCTTCCGGGAGATAAAAACGGCGCATGGCACAGCAGCGACCTTTGGTATTGGTTCGGAACGCTTCCGAATTGCTGGCGCCCGATGGAGAAAGAAGACTATGTTCTTTCGGAAAAGATGTCGGAATATCTCTGCAATTTTGTAAAAAACGGGAATCCCAACGGTGGAAATCTTCCGGAATGGAAACCCTGTACAAAAGATAATAAAAAGGTGCTTAAATTGGGAAAAGAAAAAACCGGAATGGGAAAAGCAAATATGGCGAAACTTTTTTATACAATGCTCACAACAAAATCAGTCGGAGAATAAACAAAAAACTTTTAATCAAGGTGCCAAGGGGAGAATCCCCGCCGGCTCACCACGAAGAACGCTTCGCAACGAATGTTGCGGAGCGTTTTTTTGTGGCTTTAGCGTACAAAAACCACCGGCTATGCCGGTGGAATTAAAAAGCTTTAGCTTCAAGCATCGAGCGAAGCGAGCCAGTAAAAGCAAGTTATAGATATCCATAAAAGTTATAGATAGAACAAATTTGCCTGTTTACAGGCGGCTGGGCACAAATATGCAAAAGAAGAAAAATTTGATGCGTCTTAAGACGCGGCCGTACTATGCCCTTCAAGGGCTGGTGCAAACCACCGGCTCAGCCGGTGGTTATGATTATATCAGATATTGCGAACAATATAAAAAAGGAACCGGATTTTTGACAGATTAAAAATAATCACAGCGGCAAATAAAATAAAGGTTTTTAAAACAAAGTATTTGCAGAATGCGGCAAGAAAAATTTTAAAAAGTACTTGCAATTGGAATGCAAAGGTGATAGAATAGTTAAAATTTATATGTGAACGTAATAACGATTATAAATAAAAGAAGGAGAGCTCAAACATGGTAAACCCGAACACCAATGAAAAATTCCTTTATGAAGGACTCACTTTCGACGACGTACTTCTTATCCCTGCAAAATCCGACGTACTCCCGAAAGACTGCTGCACCAAAACCGTACTTGCAAGAGATATCGTTCTTAATGCACCGATTATGACCGCGGCAATGGATACCGTTACCGAAGCAAAAATGGCAATCGCCATTGCAAGAGAAGGCGGAATCGGCGTTATCCACAAAAACATGCCCATTGAAAAACAGGCGGAAGAAGTTGACAAAGTAAAACGCAGCGAAAACGGCGTTATTGTTAACCCTTTCTATCTTGGAAAAGACAACACTGTTGCAGAAGCAGACGCTCTTATGGCAAAATTCAAAATCAGCGGTGTTCCGATCTGTGATGAAGACAAAAAACTCATCGGCATCATCACCAACCGCGACCTTAAATTCCTTGAAAACTTCAACGTAAAAATTGAAGAGGTCATGACCAAGGAAAACCTTGTAACCGCACCCGTTGGTACCAACCTTGAAGAAGCTCAGAAAATCCTTCGTGCACATAAAATCGAAAAACTTCCCATTGTTGACGAAGAGGGAAGACTTGCTGGACTTATCACCATCAAGGATATTGAAAAAGCTGTTCAGTATCCCAACGCAGCAAGAGACAAAGGCGGCAGACTTCTTTGCGCAGCAGCTCTCGGCGTAACTTCCGACGTTATGGTTCGTGCAAAAGCTCTTATCGAAGCAGGCGCAGACGTTCTTGTTCTCGACTCCGCTCACGGCCACAGCGCAGGTATTATGAACTGCGTAAGAATGATCAAAGCTGAATATCCTGAAATCGCACTTGTTGCAGGCAACGTTGCAACCGCAGCAGCAACCGAAGATCTTTTCCTTGCAGGCGCAGATGCTGTAAAAGTCGGTATCGGACCCGGTTCCATCTGTACAACCCGTGTTGTTGCAGGTATTGGTGTTCCCCAGATTACTGCAATTTATGAAGCAGCAAAAATCGGCGCAAAATACGGCAAACCCGTCATCGCAGACGGCGGTATGCAGTATTCCGGCGATATCGTAAAAGCACTTGCGGCAGGCGGCAATGTTGTAATGCTCGGTTCCATGCTTGCAGGTTGCGACGAAGCACCCGGCGAAAGCGAAATTTATCAGGGCAGACGCTTCAAGGTTTACCGCGGCATGGGCTCCCTTGCAGCAATGGCAAACGGAAGCAAAGACAGATATTTCCAGGAGGACAACAAAAAACTTGTTCCGGAAGGCGTTGAAGGCCGTGTTCCCTGCAAAGGCACTGTCGGCGAAGTTGTTTATCAGATTCTCGGCGGTCTCAGAGCAGGTATGGGTTACTGCGGATGCGGCACCATTGAGGAACTTCAGCAGAAGGCTCAGTTCGTAAGAATCACCGGTGCAGGTCTTAAAGAGAGCCATCCTCACGATATTTACATCACCAAAGAGGCTCCCAACTATTCCACCAACGTATAATTTGTGCTTTGAGCACGGATATAAAAATGAGCACGGGTTTTCCGTGCTCATTTTTTTAGGCAAGCTGCACCCAGTGCAGAAATTTTTATTCAGAAAAGCGGAAATTCGGTTTAAGATGACAATTAATTTTAAGGAATGCCAAAAAACTATTGCTTTTTTTGCCGATATGCTGTATACTCCGTTTATTCACAAATGAATAGCGTCAGATGAAATTTGCAGGAAAAAGCAAACAAGGCTTGCCGAAGGAGCAACACTCTCAGGCGTTTCGATTTTTCGGAATGAGGACTGCAAACGGATGAAAGACTGGAGAAGTTCGCTGAATGCGGATGCCGAAGGTGCAAGTTCCTTATTTTTGGAATGAATCTCTCAGGCAAAAGGACAGTTTTTTGGTAGCTTTTGGATTGCCATGGCTTTTATAGTGTCAGAATGTGTTTACAGCGAAAAGTCCGTCTTTCGGAGCTTTCGCTGTTTTTTGTTTTTTTAAAGGAGAAAACATCATGAACGACATTCTTGCAAAAATCGCTGAAGTAAACGGTGTTATCTACAACTTTGTGTGGGTCACCATTGGTCTTGTGCTTTTGCTTGGCAGCGGCCTTATCTGTACGGTTGTTACAAAAGCTTTTCAGTTTACCCATTTCAGTCATTGGGTAAAGGAAACTGTCGGTTCTATTTTTACCGATAAAAATGTGACGGATAAATCCGACAAGCGCAATATTTCTCAGTTCCAGTCTCTCTGTACGGCACTTGCTGCAACGGTTGGTACCGGCAATATCGCCGGCACTGCAGCGGCAATTGTTTTCGGCGGTCCCGGAGCGATTTTCTGGATGTGGGTCGCGGCTATTCTTGGCATGATGACCAACTTTTCTGAAAACGTGCTTGGTATTTTCTACCGCCGCAAAAATGAACAGGGAGAATGGTGCGGCGGCGCAATGTATTATCTTAAAGACGGTCTTGGCGCAAAAAAAGGCTGTAAATGGATTGGCGCAATTCTCGCTGTTTTATTCTGCATTTTCTGTCTTTTTGCTTCTTTCGGTATTGGCAATCTCAGCCAGATGAACTCCATTGCCATTAACCTTAATTCCGCATTTGGTATTCCAAACTGGGTAACCGGTGCTGTTTTTGTAATTATTGCAGGTCTTGTAATTGTTGGGGGACTTAAACGAATCGCTTCTGTAACCGAAAAAATAGTTCCCACAATGGTTTTTCTTTATCTCATCGGAACCATCGCAATTTTTATTGCAAACATAGATATGGCAGGAGCGGTTTTTGCTTCTATTTTTAAAAACGCTTTTGGCATTGATGCTGTTGCCGGCGGTTTTGCTGGTATTGTTATGAAAGAAGTTGTTACCTGGGGCTGCAAACGCGGAGTTTTTTCCAACGAAGCCGGTCTTGGTTCTTCCGTTATGGTACACTCCTGTTCCAACGTAAAAGAACCCGTTAAACAGGGTATGTGGGGAATTTTTGAAGTATTTGTGGATACTATAATCGTCTGCACTCTTTCCGCGTTTGCGGTTCTTTCCTCCGGTGTTGTGGATCTTGCAACCGGTCAGATTATTGTAAACGGTATGGAAGCTTCCGCTCTTGTTGGCGCTTCGTTTGAAACCCTTTTCGGCAGTTTCGGAAGATATTTTATCGCAATTGCGATCATGCTTTTTGCTTTTTCAACAGTTCTCGGCTGGAGCGTTTATGGAACAAAAGCCTGGGAATACCTTTTCGGTACAAAATCCACCATTATATATAAGGTGATTTTCGTGGCTATGGTTTTTGTTGGTCCAATGCTCCATTCCTCTCTTGCATGGGATATTTCCGATACTTTCAACGGACTTATGATGATCCCGAACCTTATAGGCGTTATAACTCTTTCTCCGATTGTTTATAAAATTACGAAAAACTACGTTGACCGAGTAATAAAAGGAAAACAAGTTGAACCGATTATTTCTGTGTTCAAAGAAATAAACGACGAGCACAGCAAGGAAATTATAGAATAAAACCCGATTTTTCCATTGAAAAGAAAGCAGGTGTTAAATATCAAAAAATTCACCGATGAATTCGGAAGCATGGTTTTTAATAAGGACGTAATGCGCCAGCGCCTTACTCCCGAAGTTTTCGAAAAGATTGAAGATATAATCGATAACGGCGGAGAAATGGATACAGAAGTTGCAAATGCTGTTGCCGAAGCAATGATGAACTGGGCAATAGAAAAAGGCGCAACCCATTATACCCACTGGTTCCAGCCCATGACAGGGCTTTCCGCAGAAAAACACGACAGCTTTATCCAGCCGGACGGTGAAGGCGGCGTCGGACTTGATTTCAGGGGAAAACACCTTATAAAAGGCGAGCCGGATGCTTCCAGTTTTCCTTCCGGCGGACTTCGCGCCACTTTTGAAGCAAGGGGTTATACCGCATGGGATCCGACTTCCTTTGCGTTCGTAAAGGACGGTTCTCTTTGTATTCCGACGGTTTTCTGTTCCTACAGCGGAGAAGTCCTCGATAAAAAAACTCCTCTTCTCCGTTCAACAGAAGCGGTATGCAAGGAAGCGCTGAGAATCCTGCGCCTTTTTGGCGATACGGAAACAAAACGCGTTTTTGCAACCGCCGGTGCGGAACAGGAATATTTCCTTGTTGACAGAAAACAGTATAACAAGCGTAAGGACCTTGTCATAACCGGAAGGACCCTTTTCGGAGCTCCGCCGCCGAAAGGACAGGAGATGGAGGATCACTATTTCGGTGCTTTGAGACCCAGAGTTTCCGAATTTATGAAGGACCTTGACAGCGAACTCTGGAAATTGGGCGTTTATGCAAAGACCAAGCATAACGAAGCGGCACCCAGCCAGCACGAACTGGCTCCGGGCTATTGCAGAGTTAATCTTGCAACCGACCATAACCAGCTCACAATGGAAATTATGAAAAAGGTTGCGGAAAGACATGGGCTGGCCTGCCTTCTTCACGAAAAACCCTTCCGCGGAGTTAACGGAAGCGGAAAGCATGACAACTGGTCCCTTTCGACTGATACCGGAAAAAACCTTTTCAGTCCCGGAAAAAACCCCGAAACCAACAAGCAGTTCCAGCTTTTTATGTGCGCAGTTATCCGTGCGGTTGATGAAAACCAGGATCTTCTCCGGATTTCCGTTGCTTCCGCAAGCAATGACCGCCGTCTCGGCGGCAGCGAAGCGCCTCCGGCAATAATTTCCATGTTCCTCGGAGATTACATAACGAATATTCTTACTTCTGTTGAGGAAGGCCACGGAACAAAGGAATGGAATGCGGGAAAAATGGAAACGGGAATTGCATCCGTTCCGGAATTTATGAAAGATAAATCCGACCGCAACAGAACTTCTCCCTTTGCGTTTACCGGTAACAAATTTGAGTTCCGTATGCCCGGTTCAAGCGTTTCCATCGCCTGTCCGAATGTAATGATAAATACCGGTGTTGCAGACATTCTCGGAAATTTTGCGGACCGTCTTGAAAAAGCCGAGGATTTTGATGCCGAAGTGGATTTGCTTATTGCGGAAACCATGAAGGAGCATAAGCGCATTATTTTCAACGGAAACAATTACAGCGAAGAATGGGTGGAAGAAGCACAGAAACGCGGACTTTGCTGTTTCAGAACTGCCGTTGACGCACTGGAACACTATACCGATAAAAAGAACATTGATCTTTTTGCACGGCACAAAATTTTTACCGAAAGTGAAGTTCATTCCCGTCAGGAAATCCAGTTTGAAAACTACAGCAAAATTGAAATAATAGAATCCCTTACCATGATAGATATGGTGAGAAAAGATATAATGCCGGCCTGCATTGAATTTGAAAAGGTTCTTGCAGAAACTGCGGCCGCGAAAAAAGCTATCGGGCTTGATATTTCAAAAAGTACGGAAGTTGCTTTTGTTAAAAAAATTGATGAGCTTATCAATGAACTTGAACGAAGAGTTGAAATCGTTGAGGAGCGCAGCGCAAAAGCAAAAACCATAAAAGAGATTCATTCCCAGGCAAGATATGTCTGCGACGAGCTTTATCCGACTCTTCATCAGCTTCGCGAAGTTGCCGATGAACTTGAGATTATGGTCGGCGATGAATACTGGCCTTTCCCGGCATACAGGGATCTTCTTTTCAGCGTATAAAAAAACAAAAAAGCGTCGCTAAAAAACGACGCTTTTTCTTTTAAAATGAAGCATATCCTGCAAGATTTTTTTGCTTTTGCGGAAGGCTTTCAAAATGTAAAAAATGACCAAAATTAAAGTCGATTTTATATTATTTTTGTCCTTGACAATCGCCGCTATTAATGTTAAATTTATTATATAAGTGAATACACATTCTTTGCAACTGACGGACATAGGTGGAGCACCACGGTGGAGCAAAGAATCAATTTGGGGAAGTTTTCCCCTTTTTTATTTCAGCCGACCGTCTGGGCACATTTACTCCTTTTTAACGCAAGGAGTAGGTGTGTCCATTTTTTATTTTAAAAAGGAGATTGACTATGAAAAAAGTTGGAATCATCATGGGCAGTGACAGCGATCTTCCGATCGTAACGAAAGCCACCGATACCCTTAAAGCGCTTGAAATCCCTTTCGAAGTGCATGTTTATTCTGCGCACAGAACCCCTGTTGAAGCACGTGATTTTGCGGTCAACGCAAGAGAAAACGGCTTTGGCGCAATAATTGCGGCAGCGGGAATGGCAGCACATCTTGCCGGCGCAATCGCCGCAAACACAACTCTTCCGGTAATCGGAATTCCCTGCAAATCTTCAAATCTCGACGGCATTGACGCCCTTCTTTCAACAGTACAGATGCCCACCGGCATTCCGGTAGCAACTGTTGCGATAAACGGAGGAGCCAATGCCGCTTTGCTTTGCGCGCAGATTCTTGCGGTTGAAGATAAGGAACTCGCCGCAAAACTTGACGCAAAGCGCGCTTCGGATGCGGCAAAAGTTCTTGAAAAAGACGCCGCGATAAGCGCATCTTTCTGAAATTGTTTTTAATTATTTTCAAAATTCATTTTTAAGGAGCAATAAAATTATGGAAAACAAACTTGTTTACAGCGGAAAAACCAAAGACGTATTCGAACTTGAAAACGGAAACTATCTCCTCAAATTCAAAGATGACTGCACCGGCAAAGACGGCGTTTTTGATCCGGGCG
>JAFQBT010000065.1 GCA_017399625.1 Oscillospiraceae bacterium | reverse complement strand
GCCGAAATAATCAAGGATCTGTGCGTCACTTCCGAGTCCGAGGGCTCTGATGAAAGTGGTGATGGGAAGTTTTCTGTTCTTATCGATTCTTACGCCGAAGACGTCGTTAAGATCGCTTTCATATTCAAGCCATGCACCCCTGTTCGGGATAACGGTGCTTGCAAAAAGCTTCTTACCGGTCTTGTCGTAGTTCATGGCGAAATATACGCCGGGAGAACGGACAAGCTGGGATACAATAACACGCTCTGCGCCGTTGATGACAAAGGTTCCGGAAGGGGTCATGATTGGGAAATCTCCCATGAAGATATCCTGTTCCTTGATCTCGCCGGTTTCCTTATTCTGCAGTCTTGCTCTTACACGAAGAGGGGCCGCATAGGTCACGTCGCGCTCTTTGCATTCCTCGATGGTATATTTGGGCTTATTCTCGATATGATAATCGATGAAGTCCAGAACAAGGTTTCCGGAATAATCCGTGATGGCCGAAACATCGCGGAAAACTTCCTTAAGTCCTTCTTCGAGGAACCATTTATAGGAGTCTTTCTGGACCTCGATGAGGTTCGGCATATCGAGAACCTCATTGATCTTGGAAAAACTCATGCGGACATTTTTTCCGAGCTTGACAGGTTTTACATTTACCAAATAGCTCACTCCATTCATCCGTAATACGTCGTTTATTTTTCTTGACCGAAACACTTGCATTTTTCGTCAAACTGTGGTATAGTAGTTTAAAACGAGATACAAATGTCCATTATGGTACATTTTATTATTATATTACTAAAGTCAATAGGTGTCAAGCCGTTTTGGGCGGTTTGGCGCTGTTTTTTTATAATTTTTTTGAAATTGGGGCAAAAACAGCCGTTTCCGGCTTGTTTTTGCCCTTATTTTTGTAAATTATTGGAAATTTTGGATTTGATTATTCAGTCCCCTTCCGGATAATTTTCCGGCTCAAAAACCGCCGGAAACAGCCTTTGTCGTCAAAAAGTACACACGCTTCCGGGTGTTTCAAAGCCTGCTTTTTACTTGACTTCACCTGTTTTTGTTCATATAATAATGCTGTAAAACGGATTTAAGGAGGCGTATTTTTTGAAACGGATCTTTGCTTTTTTGATTGTTTTTGTTCTGCTTTTCTCCGGATGTTCGGAGGAGGAAAGCCCTGTTTCTTCTGCTCCTGAAAAATCCGAATCTTCCTCTGAACAAAGTCCGGAATCCTCTTCCCTTCCGGAAGAATCCGTAGAGATAAATTTTGATCATCTTCCGAAAGGCGTTGCCGGTTCCTGCTATAACGTCCTTGATGAAATCATTCCTTCGGAAGGAGAATTCGGAACTGAAGAAGACCTCGAAAGATGGAAAACCGAAGTAAACGACACCGAAAATATTTCCGAAATCGTCGTTTACAGCTTTTCAGAATGTGAGGAGCGGTATCTTTCCCAGGAAGAAATTTACGGGCTTCTTTCCGAAATCCAAAATAATTTTCCTGTAATTTATGAAGAACCCGAAAATCCCGCAACAGGAGGAAGCTATACCGTTGCTGCCTACGGTCCTGACGGTGAGATAAAATGGATAATGTCCTGGGGCGGATTTTTCACAGTTTATTATCCGGGAAACGAAAAAGCTCTTTATTTCAACGGCGACGATTTATATTTCAGTTCGCTTGTCAGCATATGTGATTACCGTTCGCCTTTAAATTGACCCTGAAAAATTCAAAGCCTCTCCCTTCCGGAGAGGTTTTTTGATTTTGATTATTGACAATCGATATTTGCAGTTATAATATATGTATATATTTTTTAAACAGCCCGGCTGAATTCCGAAGAGAGGTGTCTTAATGAATACCGAAAGAATGCGTTCCCTCGGGGAAAAACGTTCCGTTATCCGGGAACTTTTTGAATACGGAAACCGCCGCAAAGCGGAAATCGGCGCTGAAAACGTCTTTGATTTCAGCATCGGAAACCCAAGCGTCCCCGCTCCGAAGGAATTTTCCGAAAAACTCTGCCGAATGATTGCGGAGGAAAATCCCCTTGCGCTCCACAGCTATACCTCCGCACCGGGCGATTTTTCCGCAAGAAAAGCCGTTGCGGATAACCTTAACCGGCGTTTCGGAACCTCTTTTTGTCCGGAAAATCTTTATATGACCTGCGGTGCCGCCGCCTCGCTTACGATTTCCCTTTCCGCTGTGGTCAACGACGGCGAAGAAGTGATTCTTTTTGCGCCGTTCTTCCCGGAATATACGGTTTTTGTTGAAACCGCCGGCGGAAAACCCGTTGTTGTCCCTTGCGAATGGCCGGATTTTCAGATTGATTTTGAAAAGCTCGCCGAAGCAATTACCGAAAAAACTGCCGCCGTTATAATCAATTCACCGAACAACCCTTCCGGCGCTGTTTTCTCCGAAGAATGCATAAAAAAACTTTCCGCAATGCTTTCCGAAGCGGAAGAAAAATCCGGCAGAAAGATTTATCTCATTTCGGACGAGCCCTACCGCGAACTCGTTTACGGCGGAATCGAGGTCCCCTTCGTAACAAAATATTATAATGATACAATTATATGTTATTCCTGGAGCAAAAGCCTTTCCCTTCCGGGAGAACGAATCGGCTATATCCTTGTTTCGCCGGAAAATCCGGACTGGAAAGCGGTTTATGCAGGAATCTGCGGCACAGGAAGAGCTCTTGGCTTCGTCTGCGCTCCCTCCCTTTTCCAGAAAATCATTCCGGAATGCATTGAAATGACTTCCGATATCTCAGTTTATGAACGCAACCGGGATCTGCTTTACGGCGCACTTTCCGGAATGGGATTCGAAGCGGTACATCCGGACGGCGCATTTTATCTCTTCGTAAAATCACCGGAACCGGATGCAAACGCCTTTTCCGAAAAGGCAAAAAAATACGAAATTCTCGTTGTTCCAAGCGACGATTTCGGCATGGAAGGGTTCGTGCGCATCTCCTACTGCGTTTCGACGGAGCAGATCGAACGCTCCATCCCTTCTTTCAAAAAACTTGCGGAGGAATATTCCTTATGAACAAACTTGAAGAAGCAAGAAAAAGCATCAATGAAATAGATAAGGAAATGGCGGCGCTTTTTGTCAGAAGAATGGAAGCCGCAAAGCTTATTTCCGAATATAAAAAGGAACGTGGCCTTCCGATTCTTGACCAGAGCCGCGAAAACGAACTTATTGCGAAAAACTCCGCCTTTGTTGAGGACGAAACCCTCCGTTCCTATTATGTCAGTTTTCTTAAGGACACCATGAATATCTCCCGGAACTATCAGCAGATGCTCCAGGAAGGTCTTCGGGTTGCATACAGCGGAGTTGAGGGCGCTTTTGCGAACATTGCCGCAAAGAACATCTTCCCTTCCGCAAAACAGATTCCTTTCGGGGATTTCACTTCCGCTTACGAAGCGGTTGTCAGCGGCGAATGCGACTGCGCCGTTCTTCCGATCGAAAACAGCTATGCAGGCGAAGTTTCCCAGGTTATCGACCTCATGTTCCAGGGCAGCCTTTATATCAACGGAATCTATGACCTTGAGGTTACACATAACCTTCTCGGTCTTCCGGGTGCAACCGTTGATGATATAAAAACCGTCATCAGCCATCCCCAGGCCCTTGAGCAATGCGCAAAATTCATCAGAAAGCACGGATTCGAGCCAGTCCGTGCCAACAACACGGCCATTGCCGCCCAGAAGGTTGTTGAATGCGGCGATAAATCCGTCGCCGCAATCGCAAGCCGCGATACCGCAAAGCTCTATGGGCTCAAGGTTCTTGAACGCCGCATAAACGAAAGCAGCATGAATACAACCCGCTTTGCGGTTTTCTCAAGGGCGGAAAGCCTTCCGGATTATAAGGAAAGCGGACGCCAGTTCATTATGGTATTCACGGTTCGTGACGAAGCCGGCGCCCTTGCGGAAGCGATAAACATCATTGGTGACTGCGGTTTCAACATGCGTACCCTCCGCAGCCGCCCCATGAAGGAACTCATGTGGAAATATTATTTCTACGTTGAAGCAGACGGAAACGCTTACAGCGAGGAAGGAAAACGGATGATGAAGGAACTCTCAAAATATTGCGACCGCCTTCGCATAATCGGCTCCTTCCCCCATGAGAAAAAACTCTAAAAAGCCTTCCCCTTGAGGAGACTCCCCTGTTAGGGGAGATGTCTGCGCAGCAGACAGAGGGGTCTGCCGTCTGCGGCTGAGCAAAAGGTGTCACCGAAGGTGACGGATGATGTGTAGCCGCAAAGCGGCGTCAATACCAAATCAAAGGAGAAGAATTTTATGATAATCCCCGTAAATCTTCCTTTGGGAAGCTATGATATAACAATCGAGCGCGGCGTGCTCAAAAAGGCAGGCACCGTGCTCAATCTTGACCGGAAGGTGCTCATAGTAACCGATTCCGGCGTTCCTGCGGAATATGCAGAAGCCGTTGCCGCCCAGTGCAAAGCTCCTTTCATCGAAACTGTGCCCATGGGCGAGGAAAGCAAAAGCCTTCCGGTTTTTGAAAGGCTCTGCGCCGCAATGCTTGAGCATGGCTTTACCCGAAGCGACTGCGTTGTTGCCGTCGGCGGCGGAGTCTGCGGTGATCTTGCTGGTTTTGCCGCCGCAAGCTATATGCGTGGAATCGATTTTTACAACATCCCCACCACCGTTCTTTCCCAAGTAGATTCCTCCGTCGGCGGAAAAACCGCAGTCAACTTCATGGGGGTAAAAAATATAATCGGCGCTTTTTATCAGCCGAAAGCCGTTTTAATCGACCCGAATACCTTAAAAACCCTTTCGGAACGCCATTTTTCCAACGGACTTGCGGAAGCGGTCAAGATGTCTCTCACCTTTGATGAGGAACTTTTCCGGCTTTTCGAAAATTCCGATGCTCATGAGCATATCGAGGAAATCATCCGCCGCTCCGTGGTGCTCAAGCGTAATGTTGTTGAGCAGGATGAAAAGGAAAGCGGCATTCGGAAGGTACTGAACTTCGGCCACACCATGGGTCACGCCATCGAAAGCACCGAGGAACTTGGCGGGCTTTATCACGGCGAATGCGTCGCGCTGGGAATGCTCCCAATGTGTTCTCCGGAAATCCGCGAAAGGCTGAAGGCCGTGCTCAAAAAGCTGAACCTTCCGACAGAATACCGCGGCGATATGGAAAAGCTTGTTTCCGCCGCCGCCCATGATAAAAAATTCTCCGGCGAAAAGGTGACCGTCATAACAGTTCCGGAAATCGGAAGTTTTGAGATGGAAGAATGGTCCCCCGCCAAACTTTTTGAACGCATGAAGGAGTTTTTTGCATGAAAGATACATTCGGACAGAGCGTTTCGCTCACACTCACCGGCGAAAGCCACGGCGCAGGAATCGTTGCCGTCCTTTCCGGAATGGCACCGGGAATCCCCGTTGACGAAGATTTCATCGCCGCCCGGCTTACAAAAAGGCGTCCCGCCGGAGCAATTTCCACCGCAAGGCAGGAAGGCGACAAATTCGAAATTTTAAGCGGCGTTTTTAACGGTTTCACCACCGGAACGCCCATTACCATCCTCATTCGCAACGAAAACACCCAAAGCAGGGATTATTCCGAAATCGCCGTCACCGCAAGACCCGGTCATGCAGATTATACCGCCCAGTGCAAATACCACGGTTTTCAGGATTACCGTGGCGGCGGACATTTTTCCGGAAGGATAACCGCCGGAATCGTTGCCGCCGGCGCAATCTGCACCGCAGCTCTTGCGAAAAAAGGCATTAAAATCGGAACTCACATTGCCGAATGCGCCGGAATCCCGGACAGAAAATTCTGCGATATTGAAAACGAAATAGATTCCCTAAACGAAAAACTTTTTGCCGTCCTTGACGATGAAGCCGGCGCAAAAATGGAAGAAGCCATCCTTGCGGCGAAAAACGAGCAGGATTCCGTCGGCGGAATCCTTGAAACCGCAATAACCGGTGTTCCCGCCGGAATCGGCGAACCTTATTTCGACAGCATCGAAAGCCGGCTTGCCCATTTCCTTTTCAGCATTCCGGCGGTAAAAGGCGTTGAATTCGGCGCTGGATTCGGTTTTGCAAAAATGCGCGGAAGCGAAGCCAACGATCCTTTTCGCATTGACGAAACGGAAAAGTTTTTACAAAAACGAACAACAACGGCGGCATAAACGGCGGCATTTCCAACGGGATGCCCATCACTTTCCGCTGTGCCATAAAGCCCACCCCTTCCATTTCCCTTGAGCAGGAAACCGTTGATTTTTCCTCCGGCGAAAACAAAAACTTTGTGATAAAAGGGCGGCACGACCCGGCAATCATCCACCGGGCAAGGGTTGTTGTTGATTCCGCCGCGGCGATTGTTCTCTGCGATATTCTTGCAATGCGCTACGGCACCGACTGGCTGAGGTGAAATATGGAATACGGACTTATCGGGGAGCATCTTCCCCACAGTTTTTCGCCGGAAATCCATAAGCGAATCGGCGATTACAAATATGAAATAAAGGAGCTCCGTCCGGAGGAACTGGAGGATTTTATAAAATCCCGGGATTTCAAAGGAATCAACGTAACCATCCCATATAAACAGGCGGTGATTCCCTTCCTTGATGAAATCGATGAAGCCGCAAAAGCCATCGGCGCAGTTAACACCATTGTCAACAGAAACGGAAAACTTTTTGGATACAACACCGATTTCGGCGGGCTCAGGGCTCTTTTTGAGCACGCAGGAATCTCCGTTTTCGGAAAGAAAGCCGTTATTCTTGGAAACGGCGGAACTTCCCATACCGCCAAAGCGGTTCTCAAAGCGCTTGGTGCTCAGACGGTGCTCAAAACCGATATCATCCCCGGCGAAGGGGTTATCACCAACGAAGAAGCGGTGCTCAGACATTCCGACGCGCAGATTCTTATCAACACAACCCCCTGCGGAATGTTCCCGAAACTTTCCGGGATGGCTGCGAATCCGGCGGATTTTCCGCATCTCGAGGGCGCAATCGACGTTGTTTATAATCCGCTTAAAACGGATTTTGTCCAGCGTGCTCAAAGCCTTGGGGTTCCTTCCGAAGGCGGACTTTATATGCTCGTGATGCAGGCGATCCTTGCGGCGGAACATTTTTTTGAAAAACCCGTCCCGAAGGAAAAAGCCGAAAGCATCTTTTCGGAAATCCTCCGGATGAAAACGAACATCGTCCTTATCGGAATGCCCGCTTCCGGCAAAACCACCGCCGGAAAAATCCTTTCCGAAGAACTCAAAATGCCGCTTTTTGATTCGGACGAGCTTATAATCGAAAAAACAGGGCGCGAAATTTCCGATATTTTTGAAAAAAAAGGCGAACCCGCCTTCCGGAAAATCGAAAGCGAAGCGGTTCTTGAACTTTCCGGAAAAACCGGGGTAATAATCGCCACCGGCGGCGGAGCAATTCTCAATCCGGAAAACATGCGCAATCTTTCCAAAAACGGAAGGATATATTTCATCGACCGCCCGGTTGAAAAACTTGTTCCGACGAGCGATCGTCCCACCGCTTCCACCGCTGAAGCAATAAAAAAACGCTATGAGGAGCGGTACCCGCTCTATAAAAAATATGCAGATATAATAATCGATGCGGACTGTTCCCCGGCGGAAGTCTGCAGGAAGATAAAGGAGGATTTCCGGAAATGAAAATTTTAGTGATAAACGGACCGAACCTCAACATGCTCGGAATCCGGGAGCCGGGAATTTACGGAAGCGAAAACTATAATTCCCTCCTTGAAAAAATTTCCGCCCACGCGAAAAAAAACGGCGTTTCCGTCGATTTTTTCCAGAGCAACCACGAAGGCGCCCTTGTTGATAAAATCCAGGAAGCCTACGGCGTTTTTGACGGAATCGTAATCAATCCCGGCGCTTATACCCACACAAGCATTGCAATCCTTGATGCGGTGAAAGCAGTAGGAATCCCCACCGTCGAGGTTCATATTTCCGACGTTTCAAAGCGGGAGGATTTCCGGCAGATAAGCTATATCCGCCTTGGATGCATCGCTTCCGTAATCGGTCACGGCACCGACGGATATCTTGAGGCGATGGACATCCTCAGAGAAAGGAGCTCTAACCCTTGAAAGTTGAAATAAAACC
The DNA here is from genome assembly GCA_017399625.1 of Oscillospiraceae bacterium. Lineage (GTDB taxonomy): Bacteria > Bacillota > Clostridia > Oscillospirales > Ruminococcaceae > UMGS1668. The sequence goes on along the minus strand of JAFQBT010000065.1, from coordinate 25,784 downwards.
CGGCAAAGGTAAGGGAACCATGAAAGCGCCGCCTTCCAAAAGCATGGCGCACCGTCTTTTGATCGGCGGCGGTCTTGCAAACGGCAAAAGCATAATCGAAGGCATCTCCTCCTCCGAAGACATGAAGGCAACTCTCGATTGTCTTTCCGCAATCGGAGCAAAATATGAAATCGAAGGCGACAAAGTTACCATAACCGGAGCGGATATCCGCAATATTCCGGAAGGCGCCGTTCTCCGCTGCCGCGAAAGCGGAAGCACCCTTCGGTTCTTCATTCCTATCTGCCTTCTTGACGGAAAGGAATTTACTTTTACCGGAAGCGAAAAACTTCTTTCCCGTCCCCTTTCCGTTTATGAGGATATCTTCAAAAAACAGGGCATAACCTTTGAAGCCGAACCGGATAAAATAAAAGTCGGCGGAAAGCTCCAAAGCGGAACATATAAAATAAAAGGCAATATAAGCAGCCAGTTCATCACTGGGCTTCTTTTCGTTCTTCCGCTTATGGAAGAAGACAGCGTTATCCAGCTTATTCCCCCGGTGGAAAGCTGTTCCTATATAAATCTCACCATCGAAGCCCTTGCGGCCTTTGGGGTTGAGGTAAAATGGCAGGACGAAAAAACTCTTTTCATAAAGGGCGGACAGAGCTATAAACCCGTTCATACCTCCGTTGAGGGGGATTATTCCAACGCAGCTTTCTTCGCCGCGCTCAACGAACTTGGAAGCGAAATCGAAATGACCGGGCTGAACCCAAAAAGCCTTCAGGGCGACAGGGTTTATGAAAAGAACTTTGCCCTTCTTGGAAAAGGCACGCCGACAATAAACATTTCCGATTGCCCGGACCTTGGACCCATTCTTTTTGCGGTTGCGGCGGTTAAAGGCGGCGGAATATTTACCGGCACAAGGCGGCTTAAAATCAAGGAAAGCGACCGTGCCACCGCCATGGCGGAGGAACTTGCAAAATTCGGCGTTGCGGTGACTGTTCACGAAGACAGCGTTGTTGTTTATCCCCATGATTTCCATGCGCCGACAGAGGTTCTTGACGGTCACAACGACCACAGAATCGTTATGTCCTGCGCCGTTCTTTCAACTGTTACCGGAGGAATTATTGAAGGAGCGGAAGCTTCGCGCAAGAGCCTTCCGGATTTCTTCGAAAGACTTGAAAAACTCGGATTCGGGGTGATTTATCATGATGCTTGATACAAGCAAAAATATCCTCATCGTCGGTCTCGGTTTGATCGGCGGAAGCTATGCAAAGGCTCTCCGGAAACTCGGTTTTAAAATTTCCGCCATCACCCTAAGCCAGGCAGATATTGATTACGCAATTGAAAACGGAATCATCGACGAAGGTTCCACCGAACCGAACGAAGAAATCATCGGCAGGGCGGAACTCATAATCTTCGCCCTCTATCCGAAAACTTTTATGGAATGGATTGAAAAATACCAGAAGTTTTTCAGTCCCGGAACGGTCATCACCGACGTTACCGGCGTCAAAAGCTCCGTTGTCTATAAAATCCAGGAAATCCTCCGTCCGGATGTTGAATTTATCGCCGCCCACCCCATGGCAGGTAAGGAAGTTTACGGAGTCCAGAACAGCGACCCGAAGATTTTCCACGGCGCAAACTATATAGTTACCCCCACCGGAAAGAACACCGAAGCCGCCATCGAGGATTGCCTCGAGCTTGGAAGGCTTATGGGATTCGAACGGGTTTCGGTGCTGACTCCGGAAAAGCACGATGAAATGATCGGCTTTGTTTCCCAGCTTACCCACTGCATCGCCGTTTCTCTTATGAACTGTTACGACGGCGAAAAGCTTCAGGATTACACCGGCGACTCTTTCCGTGATTTAACGAGAATTGCAAGAATAAATGATGAAATGTGGAGCGAACTCTTTCTTATGAATAAAGAAACGCTTCTTGAACAGATGGACAAATTCCTTGCGGAATTCGGAAAACTCCGCGAAACCCTTGAAAACGGCGACAGAGAAACAATGCGCGAAATGATGAAAATTTCCACCGCCCGCCGCGCACTTTTCGATAAAAAGTAAAAAAGGAGATAATATTGCTATGAATATGGAATTCAAAAGAAAACTCCCCATCCCGAAGGAAACAAAGGAGATGTATCCCCTTACCCCGGAACTTGCAAAAGTCAAAGCCGCCCGCGATGAAGAAATAAGCGCGGTTTTTGAATCCCGTTCCGATAAACTTGTTCTCGTAATCGGTCCCTGCTCCGCAGACAGGGAAGATTCCGTTCTTGATTACATCCACCGCCTTGCGAAAGTTCAGGAGGAAGTCAAGGATAAAATCGTCATCATCCCGAGAATCTATACCGGAAAACCCAGAACCACCGGCCAGGGATATATGGGTCTTCTCCATCAGCCGGACCCCAACGGCGAACCGGACCTTTTCGAAGGAATCTGCGCGGTCCGCAAATTCCACCTCCGTGCTCTTGAGGAAACAGGTTTCACCTGCGCGGACGAAATGCTCTATCCGGAAAACCACCGCTATCTTTCCGATCTTCTCGGCTATGTTGCAGTGGGCGCACGTTCCGTTGAGGACCAGCACCACCGCCTTACCGCCAGCGGAATCGATGTTCCGGTCGGCATGAAAAACCCCACCGGCGGCGACCTTTCCGTTATGATGAACTCCATAACCGCCGCCCAGGTTCCCCATAATTTTGTTTACCGCGGCTGGGAAGTTCAGAGCCAGGGCAATCCCCTTGCACACGCAATTCTCCGCGGATACGTTGACAAACACGGCGACAGCCACCCGAACTATCATTATGAAGACCTCCGGAGAGTTTTTGACCTTTACAGCGAAGGAAATTTCCAAAACCCGGCGGTCATCGTTGACTGCAACCATTCCAACTCCGGAAAACAGTGGTTTGAACAGATCCGCATAGCCCACGAAGTTATGTACAGCCGCAGATACAACAGCGACATCGCAAAACTTGTAAAAGGCTTCATGATCGAAAGCTATATCGAGGACGGATGCCAGAAAACCGACGGCGGAATCTATGGAAAATCCATCACCGACCCCTGCCTCGGCTGGGAAAAGACACAGAATCTCATCTACGAAATCGCGGATAAAGTATAATTTATCCGGACAAAAAATGCGGGAAAATTTTTCCCGCATTTTTTATTGCTTGACTTTTTTCTTTTTTGGTGTAGAATAGACAGGCTGACTTTTTTTAAAAGAAAGGAATTTGTTATGAAAAAAATTATTGCACTTATCCTTGCGCTTATTTTTATCCTTGCTTTTTCCGCCTGCTCCAATGAAGCGGCGAACACCGAACCCACCGAAGAAGAACTTGCTCTTTATGAAGAAATCCTCCTCAACTTCGGCGGAACTTACAGACACGACGGAAGCCTTATTGTTTCCAGAAAAGGAAGCCTTTATGACAGCCGCGAAGGAATCGAAGACTGCTCCGCAATGGATGCCGGAAACTACTACACCTGGATCGTTTCCAGAACCGAAAACTCCGACAAAGTAAAAGTAATGCTCACCGGTGCGGAAGCGGAAGTTTATGCCTATTCCGCAGATTTTTATGAGGGCGAAACCGGAAAATTCTTCGGCGTTGATGCTGAACAGCTCAGAGCCTGCGATTTCTATTTTGCTGACCAGAACTGCTATTATTACGAAGGCGTTTCCGCCGGCGGCGATTATGTCAACATTGATTTTGTTTCCGCGGAGGAAAAGGGCGAAAACCTTACCGTTCATTTCACCCTCACCGACCTTGTTAACGGAGCCACCAATCATTCCCTCACCGTAAAGCTCCTTGAGGACGGCGGATATCAGTATCTCAGCTATCTTGCAGAATAATCCGAATCAGAAAGCCTGCCTTCCGGCAGGCTTTCTTTGCATTTACAATCATTGTGAAATATACTATAATTATTCTGTAAATCTGTCCGAAAGGAGATTGCCATGAAAAATCTGATTTTTTGTTTTCTTGCCGCAATTCTGATATTTTCTTTTTCCGGCTGCAAAACCGAAGAAACCCCTTCCGCCGAAAAAAACGAAGAACCAAATTCTGCCGCCGAGGAAGCACCGGAAAAAATTCCCTCCCTTTATGAAGAAATTCTTCTCAATTTCGGAGCGGTAAAAAGGCACGACGGAACTCTTGCTGTTTCAAGAAAATTCAGTTTTTATTATGATTTAAGCGCCGGTTACCCCAATCTTTCCACCCTTACTCCAAACACCTTTCATTCCTGGGTAATGTCGCGGACAGATAATTCCGATATGATCAAAACCGATATTCCGGGACAGGGCAGCGGAATATATGCCTTTACCGCGGATTTTTATGAGGCCGAGGTCACGAAATATTTTGATACTACCTCCGAGCATCTCCGCAAAAGCAGCTATTATTATCCGGAACAAAACTGCTATTTCCGGGCAGGGATTCCCGAAGCCAATTACGATATTACAATAATATATGATTCCGCGGAAGAAAAGGACGGCACCGTTGATATTCGTCTTACCCTTTCCGACAGCTATTACGGCACAACAAAACACACCCTTTCCGCAAAGCTTCTTCCGGAGGGCGGATATCACTATCTCAGCTATGTTCCCTACTGGAAATGATTTTTTAAACAGACAAGAAAAAAGGCACTTCGACGAAGTGCCTTTTATTTTTACAAAAAGTATATTTTATCTTCCTCTGTACGCTCTGTTAAGTGCTTTTTTGCAAACCGGCGCAAGAATTACCGAAACAACAACCGCAAAAACCGCGTTTATTCCGGAAGTAACGAACTTTGTTCCGCAGGCAACCAAAGCCGCCTGAACTTCACTTCCGCCCAGAATAAGAGTGATGAATGATTTTCCGAGATGGAGAACAAGATATGCAGCCGCGCCGCAGATTGCTGCAATAAGGTTCTGTTTTGTTTTTGTGCCGTCGTTTCCGCCGATTTTTGAAACCCAGCCGCAGACAAAAGACATAAGGAAAAAATTTATGAAAGTTGTGGGCGCGCTTGCAACAAAAGCCGGGTTGGTAAGGTCGAACATTGCGGAACCGATTCCGGAAGCAAGGCCGCCTTTTAATTTTCCAAAAAGCAAAGCGCCGAGAAGGCAGACCGCATTTCCGACTTTGAACTGGGTCGGTCCGGCGGGAGTCGGAATCGGACCGATTTTAAGGAAATATGACGCCACAAAAACCAATGCGGCAAGAACGCCGATTTCCGCAAGGTCGCGCACTGTGAATTTCTTTTGATTTTCCATTTTTCCGCCTCCGCTTTCTTTTTTTACTGAGCACATTATATTCCGTTTTTCCGCCGGATTCAAATTTTCCGGAAAACGGCGCGGGGATTTTTCTTTTGTTCAGAATCGCCACCGCGCGAATAATTTTCTTCTTCCGTTTTGGGCGGTATGACGGAAAAACAATTCCGGATTTTCCCGGCAAAAAAGGCTCTTCGGCGATTTTTATAAAGCCGCAGCGGGATTTTTTGCTTTCATTGTTAAAAAAGCAGAAATGATTTTATCAAAGGCATTTTGCACAAAGGGGGCTTTTCCAAAAAAAGGCTTTTATTATAAATAATTAACATTATTTTATGCGTTTTTGTTTTTGGTTGAACAATTCGCCGAAGTTGCCGGATTCTCTTGAAAATTCTGTTGTTTTATTATATATTTAATATGAAGTAATTTGCGCTTCATTTTCAATGTTTTCAATTTAATTTACTTATAGAAAGGATGCTTTCATCAATGAACACCGCAAACAAAATGTCCGTCAAAGACATCGACGTAGCCGGCAAAAAAGTTCTTGTCCGCTGCGATTTCAACGTACCGCTTAAAGAAGGCGTTATCACCAACGACAAAAGAATCGTTGCCGCCCTTCCCACCATCAAATACCTCAAGGAAAACGGCGCAAAGGTAATTCTCTGCTCCCATCTCGGAAGACCGAAAGGCGAATGGCTTCCGGAATTTTCTCTTGCTCCCGTTGCAAAAAGACTTTCCGAACTTCTTGAATGCGAAGTCCGCATGAGCAAAGACGTTATCGGCGAAGACGCAAAAGATATTTCCGCAACCATCAAAGAAGGCGAAGTCGCTCTTCTCGAAAACGTTCGTTATTATAAAGAAGAAACCAAAAACGTTCCCGAATTTGCAAAAGAACTTGCTTCCCTTGCTGAAATTTTCGTAAATGACGCATTCGGCACCGCACACAGAGCACACGCTTCCACCACCGGCGTTGCGGATTACATCCCCGCAGTCTGCGGCTTCCTTATCCAGAAAGAAATCGAAGTTATGGGCAAAGCTCTTGATAACCCCGTCCGTCCTTTCGTTGCAGTTCTCGGCGGCGCAAAAGTTTCCGACAAAATCGGCGTTATCACCAACCTTCTTGAAAAAGTCGATACCCTTATCGTTGGCGGCGCAATGGCATATACCTTCCTCAAAGCAGAAGGCCACAACGTAGGCATTTCCCTTTGCGAAGAGGATAAACTCGAACTCGCTTCCGAACTTCTTGCAAAAGCAAAGGAAAAAGGCGTTTCTCTCCTTCTTCCCGTTGACCATATCGCTGCAGACAAATTCGACGAAAACGCAGAGCCCGTTCTCGTTGAAGGAAAAGACATTCCCGAAGGCCTTATGGGCATGGATATCGGCGCAAAATCCGTTGAGCTCTTCAAAGACGCAGTCAAAAACGCAAAAACCGTTATCTGGAACGGACCCATGGGCGTTTTTGAATTCAAAAACTTCGCCGGCGGCACTTTTGCTGTTGCAGAAGCAATCGCTGAAACCGACTGCATCTCCATCATCGGCGGCGGCGATTCCGTTGCAGCAGTAACCAAACTCGGCTTTGCCGATAAAATGACCCATATTTCCACCGGCGGCGGCGCTTCCCTTGAATTCCTCGAAGGCCTTGAACTTCCCGGTATTGCCGCTCTCAACGAGAAATAATTTGCCTTCCCCTTGAGGGGAAGGTGGCGCATAGCGTAAGCTGCGCCGGATGAGGTGTTATTTTAATTGACGCCGCTTCTACGAAATGCGGCTACACCTCATCAGTCAGCTGCGCTGACAGCTTCTCCTCAAGGAGAAGCCTATTTTATCCCGAAAGGATGTTACCTATGAATAAATCCAAACGCGCTGCTGTTATTGCAGGAAACTGGAAAATGAACAAAAGCCGCGCAGAAGCAAAAGCTCTTGTTGAAGAACTTCTCCCTCTTGTAAAAGATGCGGACTGCGGCGTTATCGTCTGCACTCCCTTCCTCGATCTTGAAACCGCAGTAAATGCTTCCGCAGGTTCCAACCTAAAGGTCGGCGCACAGAACTGCCATTGGGCACCTTCCGGCGCTTTTACCGGCGAAATTCCCGCTTCCATGATAAAGGAAATCGGCGCAGAATACGTAATCATCGGTCACAGCGAAAGAAGACAGTATTTCGGCGAAACCGACGAAACAGTCAACAAACGCGTCCGCGCCGTTCTTGACGAAGATCTTACCGTGATCCTCTGCTGCGGCGAACTTCTCAATGAACGTGAGCAGGGAATCATGGAAGAAGTTGTGGGCAAACAGCTCAAGGTTGCTCTCGGAGGAGTTTCCGAAGATGAACTTAAAAACGTAATCATCGCTTACGAACCCGTCTGGGCAATCGGCACCGGCGTTACTGCCACCGCTGACCAGGCAGAGGAAGCCTGCGCATTCATCCGCAGACTTATTGCAAAACTCTATTCCGAAGAAGCCGCAGAAGGCATTACCATCCAGTACGGCGGAAGCATGAACGCAAAGAACGCAGCGGAACTTCTTTCCAAAGAAAACGTTGACGGCGGTCTTATCGGCGGCGCTTCCCTCAAGGCTCCGGATTTTGCCGCAATCGTTGAAGCAGCTTCAAAATAAGGAGAAACCCGAATGAAACCTGTTGTTTTAATGATCCTCGACGGTTTCGGCTATAACGAAAGCGATTACGGAAACGCAATCCGCGCCGCAAAAATGCCGAACCTCGATAAAATCAAGGAAACCTGCCCAAAAACCATCATCGGCGCTTCCGGTCTTGACGTCGGTCTTCCGGAAGGTCAGATGGGCAACTCCGAAGTCGGTCATACCAACATCGGCGCAGGCAGAATTGTTTACCAGCCCCTCACCAGAATCACAAAATCCATTCTCGACGGAGATTTCTTCGAAAATCCCGCTCTCTGCGCGGCAATGGAAAACTGCAGAAAGAACGGTTCCGCACTCCATATCCTCGGACTTCTTTCCGACGGCGGCGTTCACAGCCATCTTGACCACATCTTCGCGGTCATTGATATGGCGAAGAAAAACGGACTTTCCAAAGTTTATATGCACTGCTTCATGGACGGAAGGGACGTTCCTCCCTCCTCCGGAAAAAGCTTTGTTGAAAAGCTCCAGGCAAAACTTGACGAAGCAGGAATCGGAAAAATCGCTTCCGTCGGCGGAAGATATTACGGAATGGACCGCGACAAACGCTGGGACAGAGTTGAAAAACATTACAGAGCCCTCGTCCTCGGCGATGCTCCTTTTGAGGAAAACGCCGCGGCCGCTGTTCAGAAAAGCTATGACGAAGGAATCACCGATGAATTCATCAATCCCTTCATCTGCGAAAAGAATGCCGGCATAAAGGACGGAGATTCCGTTGTTTTTGCAAACTTCCGCCCGGACCGCGCAAGAGAAATGACCCGCGCAATCGTTGATGCGGAATTTGACGGTTTTGAAAGAACCGCAAAAAATGTCTGCTACGTCTGCATGGCGCAGTATGACGAAACCATCGAAAACGTAAAAGTTGCGTTCCCGCCCCAGAGCCTTGATGATACCTTCGGCGAATACATTGCCAAGAAAGGTCTTAAACAGCTCCGCATTGCGGAAACCGAAAAATATGCCCATGTCACCTTCTTCTTCAACGGCGGCGTCGAGGCTTGTTACGAAAACGAAGACCGTGACCTCATCGCTTCCCCAAAGGTCGCAACCTATGACCTCCAGCCGGAAATGAGCGCATATCTCGTCACCGAAAAGCTCCTTGAGGAGCTCGATAAAAACGAGCACGACGTAATCATCCTCAACTACGCAAACACCGATATGGTCGGTCACACCGGCGTTTTTGAAGCCGCTGTTGCCGCCTGCGAAGCCGTTGACGAATGCCTCGGCAAGGTCTGCGAAAAGGTCAAGGAACTGGGCGGAACGGTTCTTATAACCGCCGACCACGGCAACGCGGACGTTATGCTTGCGGAAGACGGAACTCCTTTTACCGCCCACAGCACCAACCCCGTTCCCTTCATCGTTTTCAACCATGAATGCAAACTTCGTGAGCACGGCGTGCTCGCGGATATCGCTCCTACCATGCTCAAACTCCTCGGTCTTGAAAAACCGGCGAGCATGACCGGCGAAAGCATTATTCTTTAATTATAAAAATCTGCAGCTCCCGTGCTCATAAAAAAACTCCCGTGCTCATTTTTGAGCACGGGAGTTTTTTGTTAAGGTTCTTTATAACCTATGTAGCAGTTGGAATAATATTTTAGAAGGATCTCGTCCCATTCATAACCTTTTTTCGCATAGGCAATGGAACCGATGGCGCTCATTCCGACTCCGTGACCGTAACCGCGCATTGTGAAAACAAAACTGTCGCTTGCGCTGTCATATTTTACGTCAAAGGCGGTGGAACGGAGCTTTGAGGAACCGAGAACACTTTCCCGGAGCTTTCTTGCGCTGTAAATGGTTCCGCCAAGGTTAACTTTATCGACGTAATCCGTGTCGCCGAAGCGGCTCTGAACGGAGATCCATCCGGAGGGATTTCCCGAAAGGCTTATTCCTGCGGAATTTTTGACCTTCTTTGCAAATTCGTCGGAGGAGATGGTATAAGTTTTCGAACTCTTTCCGTCAACGTTGGATCTTACGGAAAGAAGGTTTCTGTTATAATATCCCCAGACCCATTCCGCATCGGCGGTTTCGCCGCAGCTTTCGGAAAAATAGGTTGCAAGGATGAATTTATTGCTTCTGTCATCAAGAACGGCGTAGCCTATAACTTCCGCAACGCATCTTCTGATCTGGTTATCAAGCTTTGCTGTGCTTGTTCCGGCGCTGATTTTTCCGCCGTTGTTCATGAGATAGGTATAGGAAGCAACCGCCTGGGCTTTTACGTGCTCATCCGGCTGTCCCTGTCCGGCCTCGAAAGCAACGATCTGGCAGACCGCATCATAAACGCTCATGGTCTTGCCGTTGATTTTTACCGTATCGATTTTGGACTGTTCGTAATATGGGCTCTGTCCGCCTCGGTTCGAAACTTCCGGTGCGGCGGAAGATGCGCTTCCGGAATCAGCGGAAGAACCGGAGGAGCTTCCGGAGGAACTTCCCGAAGAGCTTCCGGAACCGGAAGAACTTCCGGAGGAGCTTTCGGAAGAGGTTTCCTCGGAGGAAATTTCCGGAAGATTTATGGTAACTTCATAAGTTGCGGTAAATTCTTTATAAGTTACTGTAACAGTCAGCTTTCCTGTCATGCTGAGAACGCCGGAAGGCGAAACGGTGAATCCTTCAAGGATATCCTCGCTGCTGCCGTCCTCTTTGGTAACTCTTAAAACAAGGCCGGAGGTATTGAGCTTTTCGCCCACGGTATAAATGAGCTTATCGGGAAGGCGGACGATTTCGATGGATGCAATTTCCGCCGCGGTTACGTTTACTTTGAATCTTGCGCTAAAATCACCGTATGTGACTTTTACGTCCTGTTGGCCGACGTCCATAAAGGCTTTATCAAGACCGGGTTCAAAGATGAAATCTGTGCTGTCCTTCGTGATGTTTGTGAAGTCCTCATAGGAGTTATCCTCATAGAACACCCTTACGATAAGACCTTTTGTATCAAGTTTTTCGCCGACCTTATATTCGAGCTTATAGGGTTCTTCAAAAATCGCAATGGCTTTTACCGGTGCTTCTTCCGGAACGGAACCGGAACCGGAAGAGGTTTCGGTGCTTTCGCCGGCGGTTACGTTGACGATAAAGCTTGCTACATAATCATCGTAATAAACGAAAATTTCGGTTTCACCGACAACGGTAAAGGGTTCTTTCGGGAATATGTTGAGCCCCTCAACGATTTCGGTATAGCTTTCGTCCTCGTGGATTCCGATTACGGAAAGTCCGGTTATGTCAACAACTTCGCCGAGCTTATAATCAAGCTTATCGGGAAGTTTTGCAATTTCGATTCCGATAACTTCCTTTTCAACTCCGATTTCCTCAGCCTCGCCGAAGGATGCATCGGATTCGGATTTCTGTGCTTCGGAAACCGCCTGGTACCATTTATCCGGCATCAGCGGGTTGGAGTTATAATAAGCCTTGCTTGTATCAATAAGGCTTATATCCTCGCCTTCTCTTACCTGTCTTGCAATGATAACAACGCGCGCATCGGTGAAATCATAGCTGCAGGTGGAAAGGGTGAGAAAATGGTCGGTTTCGTTATAATCAACTCCGGTGACGATAAGGGTGCGCTTTGCAACCTGGTTAAGGAATTCCTTTGTTTTATCCGCGTCACCATCGATGAAGTTGTTGTAATCCCAGACGGGACCGTCCTTTTCGTATGCGTTCGTAAGAATTACGCCCACAACAAGCCAGTCCGCATCGCCGTAAAGGGTATCGAAATGAACAACCGGGTGCTCCTTATAGAATCTGAGTTGTCTGTATTTTATAAGGTCGCTGAACATCTGGCCGTCATTATAAACGTTGTGTCCGTAAACAATTAAGTTCCTGCTCTGGATTTCGACCTGTGCTTCGCATCTGTAATCAAGGAAGGGCGTTCCATACATGGAATATGCACCGTAAAAATCCTTGCGGAGATAGAACTGTCCCTTCTGGCCTTTGTCGTTCGCCTTGTCGGTCTGAACAACCGGGAACGCAACGTTTGTATCGTCGATACTTATATATCCGATGGTATCGGAGTTTTCTTTATAAAGGTCATAGAGCTTCGGGTTATATTCCCATTCGTTGGGAACAAATTCCGGATCGGTTTTTCCGACCATGCTTCCAAGGTTCGCCGCAAGGTTGCGGTGGTTGACGCTGTCAAAAAGCTTTGTGCTGAGATATCCCATGCAGCCGATGAAAACAAGCACACAGAGAATGAAAATGGATTTTCTGATAAGCTCGCTTTTGCTGTCGCCCTTCATGGGGATGAATCTTGAATACCATTTCTGCTTTTCCTTCGCTTCGGAGGTTTTGAATTTTGCCTTTCCGGAAACGGAAGCGGTGAGCGGAACGGAATTTTCATAAAGCTTCGGATATGCGGAAACAACGCATCTGGCAAGGTGGATCGCTCTTGCGCCGGCGGCAGCAATGAGTTTTTCCCTTGTTTCGGCGGTCACATGTTCGGTCCAGACGTTATCGCCCATGCAGACCGCAACGTTTGCGCCGTCGTTGTTCTTTGAAGGATCGGTGGTGATTGCGATTCCGATGTTGGAACCGTGGCTTTTACAGACCTCTCCCGCGAGAACCGCCGCAGTCCATGTGCTGTTGGAACCGTGGCGCTTAAGGAGTTTTTCCGGAAGCTGATATTTTGAAACCCCGACGGAGGTTCCAAGGTAGTTTCCGAGGTATTCTTCGGTATATGCGGCGGAACTTATTTCTCCCCGCTGGATTCCCTCAACGGCAATTGCCGCCTTGAGGTCCTTTTTGGAAAGTTCCCTTCCGAATGCCTGACCGACGTTTTCCGCTCCTACTGCATAGGCCGCGGAACCCATTTTTGCGGCAATATTCTTAAGGGATTCGTTCGCCTTTGCGGCGGCTTCCTTTTTATCGGTGCCGGTTGCATAAATCTGGACCGCAACCTCGTTTCCGTCCTCGTAAACCCGGACAGCTGTTCCGGAGGTTTCCGCTTCGGAAACGCAGTCTTCCGTTTCCGCCTTCGAAATTCCGCAGCCACGGAGGTTTTTTATGGAATATGCCCCGCCCACAAAATCCGCAAGATACTGGGAAACGCGGTAGCAAAGCATAAACTGGAGCGTTTCGCTCTCGCCGGGAAGCATGATTATGCACTGGTTGCCCTGGGAAATGGCGCATCCGCTGGTTTTTCCTTCCTTGTTGCGGAAAATTTCCGCACCTTCCGGGAAGATTTCGCCGTCTGTTTCAACCGCCGGGAAGCCGATGGAGGAACAGACCGCCGAAACGGTCATGTTTTCGTTCCTTTCACCCATTCCGCCGATTACCATGATGATATTATAATCCGCAAGGGATTCCGCAACAGTTTTATGGATTGCGGCTCTGTCAGCATCTATGCGTTTTCCTTTGATGTTGGTGATCCCGAACATTTCAAATTCTTTTTGAACAAGCTGTGCAACGTTATCCTGTTTCACATTGCTCAGAAGAATTATCTGCGACTGCAAGAAACCACTCCTTTCAAAAGTTTTTCAATAATCATATCAAATCTCATTTCTTGGGAAAAAGTCTTAAACGCTGGTGTTTTATCTCGCATCTTTCAACAAGCGCATCGATATCAAGCGCCTTTTCCGCTTCCTCAATCATTTCGAGAGTGGGGCGGGTCTTCGGATGTTTGGGGGTAAAAACAGTGCAGCAGTCTTCATAGGGAAGAATCGAGGTTTCGAAAGTTCCGATTTTTTCGGAAATTTCAACGATTTCCTGTTTATCCATACCGATAAGAGGACGGAAAACCGGAAGGGTCGAAACCGCATCGGTACATCCGATGGCAGGCATTGTCTGGCTTGCAACCTGTGCAAGGCTTTCGCCGGTGATGATTGCTCCGCATTCTTCCTTTTCGGCAAGGCGGAGGGCAACTCTCATCATAAAGCGGCGCATGATAACGGTGAAAAGTTCCTCGGGGCATTTGTTTTTGATCTCTTCCTGAATCTCGGTGAATCCGGCGGAGAAAAGATCGATGACTCCGCAGTAATCGCAGAGCTTCTGGGCAAGGGTCTGGACCTTGAGCCATGCTCTTTCGCCGGTATAGGGCGGGCTCTGGAAATGGAGAGCGCAGATTTCAACGCCGCGCTTTGCAAGCATATATCCGGCAACAGGGCTGTCGATTCCGCCGGAAAGGAGGAGAAGTCCCCTTCCGCTGGTACCGATGGGCATTCCGCCTGCGCCGGGAAGCTGTTTTCCGTGGATATAGGCATATTTTTCGCGGATTTCGACCATTACGACGATATCCGGATTTGTTACGTTTACCCGAAGGTGGTGGAACTTCGAAAGAAGAACCGCACCCATCTCCCTTGCGATTTCCGGGGACTGCATCGGGAAGCTTTTATCGCTGCGTTTTGCCTCAACCTTGAATGTTTTGAGATAGGGCATTGTATCCGCAAGATAGGTTTTTGCTTTTTCGACTATGTCGTCCCAGTTTTTTTCGGCAACGCAGGCTCTGGTAAGACCGACGATTCCGAAAACCTTCTGAAGTCTTTCAACCGCTTCGTCAAGGTCGATATCATCGTCCTGGGGCTCGATATAAATCGTGGACTGGGCTTTCCAGCATCTGAATTTTCCAAGACTTTCAAGGCGGCGCTTGCAGTTTTTTACAAGTCTGTCCTCAAAGCCGGAGCGGTTAAGTCCCTTAAGGGCAATTTCGCCGCATTTTATAAGTATGATTTCTTTCATTTAAAGAACCTCTTTTATCTGCAGAGTGTGCTTATGGCGTCCTTAAGCGCCGCCATAAGTTCGTCAATATCTTCTTTTTCGGTTTCGCGTCCGAAGCTGATTCTTACAGCGCTGTCGATCCTTGCGGAATCATATCCCATAGCCGCAAGAACATGGCTTTTTGCGCCGAGGGCACAGGCAGAACCGCTTGAAACATAGATCCCCCGGTTTTCGAGGAAATGGAGCATGATTTCGCTCCGGATTCCGGGAACGGAAATGTTCACAATGTTCGGAATGGCGTTTTCCTTGGAATTGAGCACGATTCCTTCCGCGTGCTCAAGGTTTCCGATAAAATAATCCCTGAGCATGCTCATGCGTTCCCTGCGTTCATTTTCGGTTTCTTTTTCAATAAGCACCGCTTTTCCGAAGGCCGCAATAAGCGGAGTTGCCTGGGTTCCGGGGCGGAGCTGTTTTTCCTGTTCGCCGCCGAAATGATTTGGAATAACCCTTGCGCCTTTTTTAATCCAGAGCGCGCCGATTCCCTTCGGACCGCCGATTTTATGGGCTGTGACGGTTACAAAATCGACCCCGAGCTTTTCCGCTTTTACCGGAATTTTGCAGAAGGCCTGCACCGCGTCCGTATGGAAAAGAACCTCCGGATTTTTGCGTTTTGCGGCGGTGCAAAGTTCCTTTATGGGATTTATGGCGCCGATTTCGTTGTTGACGAGCATTACGGAAACGAGAACGGTTTTTTCGTCCACCGCTTCAAAAACCGAAGCCGGGGTTATGATTCCGTTTTCGTCCGGCATAAGCCAGGTTACGGAAAAACCCATGGTTTCAAGCTGCTTTGCGCTTTTGATTACGGAATCATGTTCATAGGCGGAAACGACGATTTTGTTTCCCCTGCGTTTTTTTGCAAGGGCACCGCCGATTACCGCAAGGTTGTTTGCCTCGGTTCCGCCGGAAGTGAAATAAAGCCCATCCGGATTCGCACCGAGAGCATCGGCAATATCCTTCCTTGCTTCCTCCATGATTTTTTCGGCTTCAACGCCTTTCAAATGGAGGGAGGAGGGGTTTCCGTAAACCTTTGTCATCACCTCAAAGGCGGCTTCGGCGGCCTTTGTATAAACTTTTGTGGTCGCGCTGTTATCAAGATAAATCTCTTTCAAAAATTCCGCCTCCGATGAACATAATTCTCCATTATTCAGAGTTATTATACACAAAAATATATAATATTTCAATATTTTATTTTATAATTAATATAATATTTATATTTATATAGTGACTTTTTTAAGCCGATTTGATGCATAAAATAAAAAATGGCAGGAATTTCTTCCTGCCGTGGGTTTATTCTTTGTTTGTGATGATCGCTTTTATTGTTGCGCCGATGTTTTCGTGGGTGACGTTCCGGGGTTCAAAACGAACAAGCCTGAAGGTCCAGTCCATGACCATTCCCATTCCGAAAACGGAAATCACTGTTCCGATTCCGATGGTGGCGCCCATCATCCAGGAAATTGCAAGGACAACCGCGCTGATGATGTTGTTAACCGTTCCGATGGAAATTTTTCTGCAGCGTTTTCCCACAGCAACGGTAAAAGCATCCCTCGGTCCGCAGCTGAGCCCGGTGATCATATACATATACTGCCCGATGCTCAGAATAAAAAGACTGAGCATGAAAACGGCGATTTTTACAAAAAGATTTTCCATTTCCGGAAGAGGATCGAGCATACTGAAAAAATCGCAGCCCAGCCCCACGCATACCGCATCAATAAGGGTTCCCATGCCGATGGGTTCCTTGAGCAGAAGGTCAACAAGAACGATGGTAAGCCCGATGGTGATGCTCGCAGTTCCGTAAGTTATGGGAAAGACGATGGAAAATCCCTGGTTCAGCGCATTCCAGGAGGGAAAACCGATATCCGCTTCGATCTGCAGATAAATCCCGAAACCGATGAAGAACATTGTGAACGCCGACCAGAGCATTTTTACAATTCTGCTGCTCCGAGGCGAAAGGTTTTTCCAGAGTTTTTCAATCATGCGCTTTACCTCTTTTAACAAATATAAAAAGATAATAGCACTTTCGGCGGGATGTGTAAAGGGGGAGTTTTTTCAGTAAATACTCCCCTTTAAAAACGGTGTTTTGCGAAGGAACACCTCATCCGTCATTTCCTGCGGAAATGCCACCTTCCCCTCAAGGGGAAGGTATTTGCAAAAAAAGCTCCCTTGCGGGAGCTTTTTTTGCTTTATGGTGCGCTTTTTTAAGGAAAGCGGATCATTTTATTTTCTTTTGCCGATTACATAGGCTGCAGCCGCAAGAACAGCAATTGCGGAAACTGCGGAAACGATTTTTTCGGAAGGAACGGGAGCGCCGGTTCCGGGGTTAACTTCGTTTTCGCCCTTTTCGGTTTCGTCATCTTCGGGTTTGTTGAAGAAGGCGATCTTGCGCTGGGTCTTTCCGCAGGCGCATTCACGGACATAGAAGAATCCTTCAAGTCTCCATTCGCTCCATTCATGATCGTCATGATCGGTGCAGACTATATCTTCTCTGTCGCGGATACGGATTCTCGGGAACGGACCTTCCGGAGCATTGAAAGTATCGTCATAGGAAGCGATACCGGTTACGGTGATTTCGTTTCCGACTTCAAGGTTTTCAACGTCCTTATCGGTGGTGATATAACCGTCGATGAAAACTCTTGCAAGGTTGCCTGCCGCATCTTTTACCATAATGGTCTGAACAAGCTCGTTTGCAAGTTCAAAGCTTTCAACAAAGCCTTTGATTGTAACAAGTCTGCCCTCAACGGAGCGGCTGTTGAGTTCTTCCGCGGTGATTTCTTCTGCTTCGATGGTGCCTTCGCCGATAACTTCGATGGAGGTTACCTGAAGTTCCGGCTCGCCCTGATAGAATTCGGTGGTACCGGTAACTCTTACCTTATCGCCGATCTTATAGTTTCCTGCAACGGGGAAGCAGCAGATACCGCCGGTGAGATCCTGGACGTAGATGCAGTCGAAGAATGCGGTGTCTTTGTCATAACCGGAAGCGTTGGAGGTTACAATACCTTCGATGGTGTATTTATAACCGACTTCGGTCTGTGCGTTGACTTCCGCAATGGGGGTTACGGTGATGGGGTTGATGTATGCAAGAAGGTTTTCGCAGATTTTATAGTTGGAATAGTTCTTTTCTGCGCCGCTGTCTTCAATGGTCGCCTGAACTTCGAAGTTGGAAAGGAACGCAGCTCCGGCTACAACGATAAGTCCTTTGCCTTCAAGTTCTTCGGATGCAAGAACCATAAGATGTTCGGTTTCGCCGACTTTATATTTCTGGGTAGAGCCGAGTCCGCCATAGTTATCTTTATCGTCATCTGCGGAATAGGTGGTTTCAAATCCGTAAACTGCGGGAGTTACGGTTTCAGGAACTTCTGCGGTGGGTTTGCCTTCGCCGTCAACAACATAAATGGAAGCGCCGCCGTACTGGCTGTAAAGTTCGGTGTACATGTTGTCATGCGGGTTTTCTGCGTCATATTCAACGCCGTCGAGAAGGAAGCTGTTGAAATCATAAACGCTGAGATAAAGGCGCTGTGCCTGGCCGCCGTTATGTTCATTATCCTTGGTTTCGTCGTCACTGATACGGATGCTGGAACCGAGAGCTTCGAGAATCTTGTTCTGCTGTGCAGCCATATGGTCTTCCGCCGGGAAGGAAGCATAGCTTTCATAATAGTCGCCCCAGCCGGTAAGAACTACCGTTCCGCCATTTTCGTTGAAAGCTCTGATCGCTTCGATTTCAGCGTCGCTGTAAGTTACATAAGGATCGCGGAGAGCATTTCCGTTACGTCTTGAAGGAGCGGTGAGAACGATTGCTTTATATTTTTCGTTGGAGCAGGCATCAATAAGGTCTTCGCTTTCCCAAAGAGTTACCGCGCGGACGCCGTATCCGGAAGCAAGCTGGCTGAAGTTGCCCATGCTGTCCTTATAGTTGCCGTTTACGTATTCGTTGTAATGGGAAGCATCAATACCGATATAAACGAGTTTGTCTGCATCCTGAACGTCAAGTTCAATATCCATGGTGAAGGTATATTCCTTGCCGTCAAGTTCAACGACTGCGGTTACGGTGATGGTGGTGATTTTTGCGGTTTCGGGAACGTAGCTGAAATCAATTCCGAGAGTTCCGGAAGCGGGAACAGTATAACCGGTGGTGTCGGTTCCGATAACTTCGCCGCCCTTGATCTGGTAAGTAAGAGCTTTAACGGTTGCGGGAGAAGTTTCGCTGTTGAAGAGGGTGGTGGTGATGGTAAGTTCTTCGTTGGTAACGGGGGTGGAGGTTGCGGTTTCAACGGAGGAAATACCGAGCTTGAGGCTTTCGCCGACCCATACGGGAGCGGTTACCGCAAGGTCGCCGTCGCCTTCGGTAACTCTGATGTAATAATAGCTGTAATCGGGAGCAAGGGTTACATCAAGGTTTCCGTCTGCAAGATCTGCGGGATCGTCCCAGGTATAGGCAACTTTACCGGAGTTTACAACAACTTCAACTTTGCTGATGGAATCGGAAGAATCCGGATCATAAACAGTTACATTGATGTTGAGTTCTTCGGGAATTTCTTCGTTGCTGAAGGAAGAACCGAGCATCTTTCCGTTTACGGTATAGCCGATTTCAAGGTTCTTGTCTTCGGTGGAATACATTCTCATGGCGCGGATTGCATCATAGATGCCCTCTTCGGAGAAATCATCGGTGATAACTACGTCACGGGCTTCGTTTGCGTTGCCCCATTTGCCTTTGTGGTTATCCTGGTTGTTGGTGGGAGCAACGTGCCAGCCTTTATCAAGAGCCATGGTGTAATATTCATAGCTGGGATAATAACCGCCTGCGCCGATCTGGCCTTCGCCGTTACCTACCTCAACAAGCTGGATGCGGGTATCTATGAGAGCATCCCAGTATGCAAAGTCGGTGAAGGTACCGAAGGTGGAACCCGGGTGGTTGAACTGGCTGATGGAATCAATGCCTTCGCTCTGGGAAAGAAGTGCATAATATGCCTTCATGCCTGCGTCGGCTGTTTTGTTGTTAAGAGTGGTGTTGTTTCTGGAAACAATACCTTCGGTGTTGAAGGTGTTGATATGGCCGGGACCGCCGGACCAGGTCATCTCAAAACCTGCGATGGCAACAACGTTGCCCTGGCTTGCGTTAAATTCCGCAACGGTATTCTTATAAGTGCTCCAGAGGTTCTGGCTGTTTGCAGTCATAAGGTCGAAGTCATAAAGTGCGGCTTCGGGGTTTGCTGCGCCGGAAGCATCAAAATAGTTGGAGTGATCGGTGAACGCAACGAAATCAACGTTTGCGGATTCCGGAAGAGAGGCGATATAATCAAGAGCGCTCTCAAGGGAGCCGGAACCGTCGGAATAGGTGGTGTGGCTGTGAAGCTGTCCGAAATAAAGTTCGTACTGTGCTTCGCCGACAATGAAGTTCCAGGCTTTTGCGGTTTCTTTTCCGTCGGCGCGGACAACTTTTACATTAACGGTTGTTCTGCCGTCGGGCATATCTTCGGAAGGAGTATAGGTTACTTTTTCGCCGTCATAAACGGAATCGACTTCTTCGCCGTTAACGGTCATGGTAACGGCTGCGTCGTCGCCTGCGTTGATGATTTCGGCAGAGATTACGGGGCGTTTTTCTTCAAAGGTCTCGGTTCCTGCGGAAGGAGAAACTTCGCCGACGGAAGGTTCGTCGATGATATCAGCGAAGAGATATCCGCTGGCTTCCTTGTTGCCTTCGAATTTTGCGGTGATGTGAAGAACCGCCTGGTTCTGAAGTTTTGCAACTTCGTCTTTGGAAACGGTTGCGGTATAAACGCCGTTAAGCGGTTCAGAAACCTCAACTTCGCCAACAGGGACGTTTTCGCCCGCATCATTCTGATAATAAAGCTCTGCGGAAGGTTTGCCCTCCATGGGGAATGCGCTGCTGAATTCAAATTCAACAACCCAGTCCTGACCGAGATAAGCGCCTTCGTCGCCGCTGATATAGTTTACCATGGGCATATGAACAATGCCTTTATAGGTTTCAACGCCTTCTTCAAGAGGATAGAAGAAGAATTCGTAAATGTCATAATCGGTGACATTATACATGCTGTAAGTCTTGTAGCAGTCCGCGTAATATTCAAGGAACTGGCTGTAGGTGCCGTTGAATTTTGCGGTTCTGCTCTCAAGGTTCCAGCCGCCGGATTTTCCTTCGGTAATCTTCCAGTCCGCGTCATCGGAAGCTTCCTGAGTATAGAAAGCATTGTTGCCGGTGCCGTTGGAGCAAAGATATCCGTATGCTTCATTATAGAAGCGGAAATATTCGCCGTTCTTCGAAACAGTGAAAACAACTGCGCCGTTTTCGGGCTGGGCAGTGTTTCCGGTTTCATATTCCCAGATTACAGCGGAAACGCTGTTGATGCTCTGGGTATCGTTCTCTTCGCCGAGAACACCCTGTGCGGAAAGGTTATAGATTACAACCTCGTCCCCTTCGGAAGGAAGGCTGGATTCAGTTTTTTCTGCAGGGGTGAAGCAAAGTGCAAAAAGACCCGGGTCGGAAATCTTATAATAAGAGCTCCAGTTGTTTTTGTCTGCGTACCATTCGATATAGTTTCCGCGGACGGTGTTCTTTACATAATAAAGACCGTCGCCTGCTTCTTCAAGAACCCATTTATCGTGTTTTTCGCCAAGGGTCATGCTGGAATAGGAATCTGCAAGAGCAAGGTTCTTTCCGTCAAAAGCAATGCTGATGGTGCCGTCATCGTTGTTGGTAACGGTCCAGATTTCGGTTGCGCCGTAGCCGGAAAGTTTTCCGCCGTTTTCGGAAACTTCAACGCCTTTGTTATAGAATCCGGTGTATTCGGAGGAAAGAGCCATGTTGTGTGCGGGTGCCCAGATTACATATTCGCCGTCCGGAACAGCCTTACCTTCCTCAACAAGGAAGAGCTGCATCTGATAAATTTCGGTTTCCTTGATTCCGTAGGTGGTGAATCCGGAATAATATTCAAGGGCCTGGTTATAATTTCCGTTATAGTTTGCGCCGACGTTTCTGATATACCAGGTGCCGTCGGGGCCTTCTTCAAAGGTCCATTTGCCGCAGTCGGTAAGTTCTTCCTCAAAACCAAGTCCGTTTCCGGTGGGCGCGGAGGTAAGATATTTTCCGTCAAGGGTAAAGATATAGTTGCCTGCATCATCGAGTTCAACGGCAAGTTTTGCCATTTCTTCGGTAAGAGGAAGCTTGTTTTCGGAAACTTCAGCCGCGATTCCTGCAAGTTTGTTGCCCTTGCTGCCGGTAACTGCGGAGCCCATTGCGTTTCCGGAGTTATAGATAACGACAACGTCGCCTTTTTCCGGAACTTCGGTCATTTTTTCAGCATACTGAACTTCCGGTTCCTCTTCGGAAGGAATTACATAGAAGGTAATTCCGAATGCCTTATCGGAAGGGCTTGTGGAAGCATAGGTGGTCCAGCCGTTATAATATTCAAGATAATAGGGACCATAGTTTCCTTCCGGAATGCCGGTGTTTCTGAGGAAATGAACGTTTTCGGTTGCGCTGTTTTCAATTGCCCAGCCGGTGCAGTCTGCGCTGTTGGTGCTGAGGTTGATATAGCTTCCGCTCTGTACCATACCAAGAACTTTTTCGCCCTGGGTAAATGTCCAGTTGCCATCCGCGTCTTTTCCAACAACCCAGGCAACATCTTCCGCTTCGGTTACGATTTTTCCGTCGGAAGGTTCCGCTGCAACGCCTGCAAATTTATATCCGCTTGCGGTGGAGGAAACAAGAGTTCCGCTGTTTTCGTTATACATAACAACGGTATCGCCGACTTTTACATCAGCGGCAAGAACATATTCGGTTCCTGCGGGTTCTTCCGGTTCTGCCTTGCTGATGATTTCGATGGATTCAAGGTTTACCATCTGTGCGGTGCCTTTATAGGAACCTCTCTTGCCGGTAACTTTTACGGTGTCGCCGTTTTCAACGGAGGTGCCGGTTTTGTTTCCGTAAACAAGAACGCTTCCGGTTTTATCCTCAACGTTGAATTTCCAGCTGTCGTCCGCCGCATCGGTAACTTTACCGGTGAGAATATAGAGGGTATCGTCCTCTGCCGCTGCAAGGAATTCCGCAACGGTTGCTTCAACGGTTGCGGGAGTTTCCGGTTCTGCGGGAACAACATAGAAAGAAAGCTGGAACTGGCCGTCGGTTGCGGCGGAACCGGAATTATAGGTGCTCCAGTTGCTGTACTGAGCATACCATTCCATATAGTTGCCGCGGACGGTGTTTCTTACGTTGTAAAGATCGTTTCCGAGAGCGATGATTTCCCAATCGTCATGGGCAGCGCCGAGATTCATAGACGCGTAGCTGTCCGCCATACCGATGTTCTGTCCGCCGTTTGCAAAGCTGAAAGTTCCGTCGCCGTTGTCGATAACGGTCCAGATTTCGGTTTCGCCGTAACCGGAAAGGACTTCGCCGCTGAGGGCAACGTCAACGCCGACGTTGTAGTTGCCGGTTTTCTGTGCGGAAAGTGCTTTTCCGTATGCCGGAGCCCAGATAACTACGTTGTCGCCGTCCTTGATGGGTGCTTCGGGTTTTTCAGGTTCAACGGGTTCGGTGGTTCCGGAAACAAGTTTCCAGAATCCCACAACCTGGTTTTTGGTGTTGCCGGTGGTGTTTTTATAAACTCTCCAGTTGGGATTTGCAACAGCGGAATAATCTCCGTTGTTGTTGTCATAAACACCGAGCCAGCGGTCGGTTCCTTCAACGTCGGCGGTTTTGAGATAGTTGCCGTCAAGGGTCCAGAGTCCCTTTTCGGAGCCTACTCTTACGCCGTTGTTTTCGCTGTAAGCATACAGATAGTTTCCGCCTGCGGAAATCGTATATTTACCTTCGGATTCCTCGATTGTCCAACCGTAGATATCGGTTTCGGTAACAATAGCGGAACCGCTTACGCTTACCTTATGTGCGGGGTTTTTCTGAGCCGCATTGTTAGGCAGTGCATAGGTAACGCCGCCGGCATTGGTCATGGTGATCATAATCGAATCCGCCGGGGTGATATCGGCAAAATCGACTTTTTCCCAGGTATAATTTGCAGTTGCCGCAAAAGCGGTTACCGGGAACATGGTGAAAACCATGAGCATCGCCAGAACAGCAGAAAGAAATCTGCTTGTTTTGCTGTGTTTCATTTTTCCTTTTCCTTCCTTTCAGATAAAACTATTTTCCGGAAATTTTTTCCGCATTATAGTAATTATATAATAACATATAAAGAGCAGATTTTTCCAGTTACAGTTTTGATACTTTTTGATTTTTGGCAACCTGCACTATCCGGAACAAAAATTTTTATCACACTTGACATAGGTTTAAAGAATTGATATTCTTTTTTATGGAAAAAAGATTTTTTTGCTTCGGAAGGAGCCGATTCTTATTGAAAAAAGCAATTTTTGAAAATAAAAACACCGTAATTCTTCTGCTGGTCTGTGCGATTATTTTCCTTGCGGGATTTTATTTTGCAAAACCGGAAGCGGAGGAAAACCCCTTTGCCGCGGAATATTCCGAATACGAAAAAGCAAAAATCACAATGGTGCTTTCCGATAATACCGAAAGGGACGAAAGTTCGGACGGCGGCTGGCGCGGAGAACAGCTTCTTCTTGCGGAGGTGCTTTCCGGTCAATATAAAGGCGAAACCTTGCAGGTTTCAAACTTCGTCGGTCCGCTTTACGGAGTTCCGCTTTATGAAGGGGACGGCGCGGTGCTCATAATTTCCACCTATGAAGACGGTGCTCACACCGCCACGGTTTATGAATTCAACCGCACAGCCGCTCTTGCAGTCGTAATTGTTCTTTTCCTTGCGGCAGCGGTGATTGTCGGCGGAAAAACCGGCGCAAAATCCCTTGCGGGACTTCTTGTTACCCTTGCTTCCCTTTTCCTGATTCTGCTTCCCGCTCTGATGAAAGGCGCACCCACCCTTCCGACTGTTTTTGCGGTCTGCGCATATATTGCGGTGGTCAGCCTTGCAATTTTGGGCGGTGTTCAGAAGAAAACAGTCTGCGCAATGCTGGGAACCGTTTCCGGCACTGCCCTTGCGATGATTTTCGGACTTCTTGCCCAGAGCCTTGCAAGAATCGACGGACTCCGTGTTCCGGACGTTGAACCGCTTCTCCAGCTTCGCCAGACCGGAACGCCCATCGGTCTTACCGGACTTTTAGTCGGCGGGGTTATAATCAGCGCTCTCGGCGCCGTCATGGACGTCACCATGGGAATTTCCTCTTCCCTTTTTGAAGTAAGCGCCGCAAACCCCCAGCTTGGACAGAAGGAGCTTTTCCGTTCCGGAATGAACATCGGAAGAGATATGGTGGGCACCATGACAAACACCCTTATCCTCGCCTTCCTCGGAAGCAGTTTTGTGCTCATTCTCTATCTTTATTCCATCGGGCTTTCCACCCACCAGCTTCTCAGCTCCGCCTATCTTTCCATCGAAGTTATAAGCGGAATTTCCAGCAGCATCGGCGTCATTCTTTCGATTCCGATAACGGCATTCATCACCGCAAAAGCCCTTGCGAAGAAATAAAAAAAACAAAACCGGAGCGATTTATTCGCCCCGGTTTTTTTCATAAATTTTTTTAACTTCTTTTCTGTTTCTAAAAATCGTAAGCCAACAAAAAACCATTGTTGAAGCTCCGCAAAGAGTTACGCAGATTCTGTAATCCAAAATTTCACCCAATGCACCCACAACCAACCCCAAAACTGCCGAAACCGCAAAATAAAGCATATTTTCAAAAGCGTTTATCCTTGAACGCAGTTCGTCGGGGATATATGTCTGCACAGCCGCCTGGCGCATTGTTGCGCTGTTTATTCCAAGGAATCCGCAGATTCCTCTGTTGATGAGCATAAGCGGATACGGAATCCAAAGCAGAACCATGTCCATAAATTCATAAATCATATAGACCATGAACGCAAAAGAAAAACGTTTTTCCGGTTTTAATTTAAGTTTATACGCAAAAGTTCCGCCTATACTTCTTCCGATAAATTCCGCCGCAGAAAAAAGCGAATACATGGCCGCGGTCATTCCCGCCGCAGTGCTGAAAAACGCAACCAAAAGCGGATTATATCCGTTTCCAACACCATTGGTGAAAGCCATATAAGAATAAATGCTCCGCAGACCTTTTTCCTTTTTAAGATATTCCGCCGCTTCTGCAATATCGTTTTTCCACATTGAAAAAGTATAAATTTCGTCCTGAAGGCGGTTTTTCTCGTTTATTTTTATTCCGCTTTCAATAATTGCCGCAAGAACCGAAAGAAAGCCTTGCAGT
>JAFQBT010000064.1 GCA_017399625.1 Oscillospiraceae bacterium | reverse complement strand
CGTTTACGGGTAGCAAGAATTCTAAGGCATAAAAACAGGCCGCTTTAGCGGCGGCCTGAAAATGTTGATGCGGCTGTTAACCTTTCGACGCGTCTTAAGACGCCGCCGTATCATGCCCTTGAAGGGCTTGTGCAAACCACCGGCTCAGCCGGTGGTTATGATTGTATTTAATTCGTATTTTTATGATAATGCGCAAGTTTAAGATAAAGCTGAACCTTGAACCTTTCGTCGCCGTTCGAAAGATCAAGCCCGGTCAGCTCTTTTATTTTGTTTATCCTGTATAAAAGTGTGTTCCTGTGAATGTTAAGGCTCTTCGCGGCGGAAACCGGGTCGTCAACGTAATAGAGATATTTTTCAAGGGTTAGCAGAAGTTCCGAATTGTTGTCCGCATCATATTGCTGAATAATCTCGATTTCGTCCGGACAAAAATCCCTCGGTTCGGAGCGCTTGAGGATAAGCGATGCTGCATAATAGGGCGAAATGTCCGGATAGAAGAAAAGATTTTCGCTTTTATGAGAAAAAACGCCCACGTCAACCGCTTTCACCGCCTGTTTGTAATACCTTGAAGCCTCCATGAGATTGTTGAAAGAGGAGCTTACCCCGGCGTAAATATCGTTGTTTTTAAGGAATATTTTAAAAAGTTCAATTTCGCTTTCGGAAGCGATATTCTTTTTCGGGCGGCTGATGAAAACAATAAGGTTTTTCTGATAAATGGTCCAGCGGCAATCCGGAATGGAGCGGCGGATATTATCCGCGATGGACTGCATTCTGCTTTCGGAAAACTCCTTTTTACCGTCAACGATCACGATTATCTTGAACCATTCGTACATTTTCCAGTTGAGGATATTCGCGCGCTGAACAATGCTTTTCTGGTTCTGTATTTTTCCGCTTATAAGGTCGCTGAGGAAATAGTTATACATAACCCCTCTGTTATCCTTATAAAAATCGTTCTTTTCCATTTCGACCGCAACGATTTTTGAAAAACGTTCCAGAAGTTCATAATCCAGCTCCCGGAAGGGGCGGTTATTATCAACAATAGCAACAGCAGCAATAAAAATCCCGTGAAGAAGAACGTTTTTAAAAAGCCAGGTTTCGTTTTTATCCCTGCGTTTGCTGGTTATGATTTTATCGCTTTTGCCGAGGAATTTGCTTAAAAGTCCGTCACGCTTCATTCCTTCAATATTGGAAACATGAACGTAGCCAAGGCTTTTTTCCTCTTCAAGGGTTTCGTTCTTGAACTGGGTCTTATGGGACATTGCGATGATTTTATATGCGCTGTCATTTATAAAAATCGGGTTTTCAAAAACTTCCGAAGCAACATCAACAAGCGCCTGAAGACCGCTTCCGGCATAGAGAACGTCAAGAATCCGGCGCATTGCGGAAGTTACCGTTGCTTCATCTATCATAATATCCGCAATTTTATTCAGAACGTCGAACTGGTTTGTGCCTTTTGGAATAAGATAAAGGTTTATATCTCCGCTTTCGGTAAAACCGGAAGGAATGGGCGAATCGTCAATGCAGATAAGATTTGCCTTGCCCTTATCTTCAAGAGCCGGAGGAAGTTCGGAAACATAACCAACGTAAAGACAAGCGGGAAAAAACTTCGGCTGGCCGGGCTTTATCATCTTATGGGTCTGGATATACGTCGGCTCCCTGACTTCCGCAACCGCTTTCGGTGAAAAGGAGCTTAGTTTTTCAAGTATCTTATGTATTTCCAAAAGGAACACCTCCGTTTTGTGAGCGCTCACAAATTAAAATGCAATTTTGCCTTCAAACTTTGTTTTTGGCTACATTGTTTCGGTCAAAAATATTATATACAATATTATTGTCGGTATCAAGGGATACCTGAAAACTTTTTGAAAAGGAGTAATGCAAAATGACTGTACGCGAACAGGCTGTTGAAAAAATCATCGAAAGATGCTGTGTTCTTTTCGGCAAAAAACCCGAAGAAATCAACGAGGATACCAGATTTATAGAAGACCTTGGCGCAAGATCCGGAAACGTTTCCCAGATGACCAACTTCCTTGAAGATGAGTTTGATGTTGAAATTTCCTTCATGCGCTTCCGCCGCTGCCCCACCATCGGACTTGCGGCAGATTACATCGAAGAGCTTTGTGAAGAATAACATATAAACCGTATATTTATTCATTTTTTTAATATTAAAAGGAGGATTTAATCATGCCTATGCCCGGAATGCCCGAACCCATCAGATCCACCAAAATTGAAACCTTTAACGGAGTTGAAATGGAAACCGTTTACCGCCAGGGTAAAACCCCTGTTGATCCCAGATCCGAAAACCGCGATGCAGGCGGTCCCGGAATGAACTCCATGGGAATGGGCGTTTGCCCCGACCTCAACCCCAGAACTTATGAATGCGCACCCGGAATTATCTGCGAACAGGACGTTAAAGTTCCGCTCCGCGACGGCGTTAACATCTATATCGATATCTTCCGTCCGAAAGATAAAGTCGGTATTCCCGCAATCCTTTCCTGGAGCTTCTATGGAAAACGCCCCGGCGAAGGTATGAGCGAATGGCAGATCATGGGTGTTGCACCCGGAACTGTTTCCAAACTCACCAAATTCGAATCCACCGACCCGCTTTATTGGTGCTATAAAGATTACGCAATCATCAACATCGACCCCAGAGGCGTAGGCCATTCCGAAGGCGATGTCTGCTGCTTCGGAACTCAGGAAGCCCGTGACGGTTATGACGTAATCGAATGGCTTGCACAGCAGCCCTGGTGCAACGGCAAAATCGGTATGGGCGGTAACTCCGCAGTTGCAATGAGCCAGTGGAGAATCGCAGCACAGCAGCCGCCGCACCTTGCATGTATCGCACCTTGGGAAGGAACTTCCGACATTTACCGTGAATCCATGTTCGAAGGCGGCGTTCCCGCAATCGCATTCAACGAATTCATCGTAAGCTCCATCACCAGCGAAAACAAAGTTGACGACATGGTCGCCATGGCAGAAAGATCTCCCCTTATGAACGCATATTGGGAAGACAAAATTCCTCAGTTTGAAAAAATCAAAATCCCGGTATATTGCACCGCCTGCTGGAACCACTTCCATCTCCGCGGAGCTTTCCAGGGCTTCAGAAAAATCAAATCCAAGAAAAAATGGATGAGAGCACACCGCGAATTTGAATGGCCGGACGGCTATAACAAAGAGCATCTCGCAGAGCTCGAACTCTTCTTTGAGCGTTACCTCAAAGATATCCACAACTGCTGGGAATCCACCCCGAGAGTACGTCTTGAAGTTCAGGATGCACACGAATTCCTTTACGCAAAAGACCGTCCCGAACAGACCTTCCCGCTCAAACGCACCCAATATAAAAAACTTTACCTCGATGCCGCAAACGGCGCTCTTTCCTGGAACCCTGTTGAAGCAGAAAGCAAAGTCAGCTATGACGGCAACACCGGCGTAACCAACTTCGATATCAAATTCACCGAAGACGTTGAAATCACCGGCTATATGAAACTCCATATGTGGGTAACCGCAGAGGAATATAACGACGCCGATATGTTCATCAACATCCAGAAACTCGATACCAAAGGCGAATGGCTTCCCACCGATGTTCTCGGCGAACCTCACCCCGGCACCTGGGGCAAGATGAGAATTTCCCACCGTGCTCTTGACCCGGACAAATCTACCGATTTCCAGCCCATCCAGAGCCATCTTAAAGAAGAAAAAATTCAGCCCGGTGAAGTTGTTCCGGTCGATGTTGAAATCGTTCCTTCCAGCCGTTTCTGGCACAAAGGCCAGTCCCTCCGTATCCAGGTTGCAGGTCATTATATCCGCGAAGGCTGGTTCGAGCCTCTCTTCTGGGATACCGACAACCACGGCGATACTTCCATCTATACCGGCGGCAAATACGATTCCTATCTCCAGATTCCCGTTGTTCCGCCCAAATATGTTGACGGCGATATTGAATACGGCAGATTCGACTGATAAATCAGCATAAAAACGGTTTGAGCACGGCACGGACCGCTGTGCGGTGCTCAGACAAAACATAATAATCCCCAACGAGAAGGGCAGCGGTCAAAAAAACTGGCTGCTGCCCTTTTTGCACCCAAAAAACGAGGTGAAAAGATGATTATCGGTATCGGAACGGATATTTTTGAAGTAAAAAGGCTTTCGGAATCCGCAATTTCCGAAGGCGACCCTTTCCTTTTGCGTGCTTTTACCGAAAAAGAGCGTGCTCAGGGCGATGCTCAAAGCAGAAGACACGAATTTTTTGCGGGGCGCTTTTCCGCAAAAGAGGCGGTATATAAATCCATAAGCGCCTGCAAAATTGAATTCCGCCCCGGAGAAATCGAAATTATTGATGACGAAAACGGAAAGCCGTGCTCAAAACTTTTCGGCAAAACAAAGGAAGCTTTTGAAGCGGCTTTCGGAACGGATTACGTCATACATATTTCAATTTCCCACGAAACCGAAATCGTTTCCGCATTCGCGGTCACCGAAAAACTTTAAGGAGGAAAACAAAATGGATATAATGGAAAAAATTTATGAGCGCGCAAAAGCCGCTCCCCAGAGAGTTGCTTTCCCGGAAGCAACCGAAGAAAAAATCCTTCTTGCCGCAAGGGAATGCGCCGATAAAGGCTACTGCGTTTCCGTACTCGTCGGCAAAGAAGACGAAATCGTAAACGCCGCGGAAGAATTCGGCGTTTGCCTTGAGGGCATCACCGTTGTTGATGCTTTCAACGAAGAATGGCTTGAAAAACTCATCGCAAACTACTGCGAAAAATATCCCCTCAACAGCGCAAAAACCATGAAGCGCAAATCCAAAGACCCCATGTACACCGCTCTTATGATGCAGGCAACCGGAATGGTTGACGTAACCTTTGCCGGTCTTACCCATTCCACCGGCGACGTTATTATGGCAGGACAGATGGTAGTCGGTCTTCAGGAAGGCGTTTCCACCATTTCCAGCGTCGGTATTTTCAATATTCCCGGTTATGAAGGCAGCGAAGGCCAGCTTCTCGGCTTCGGCGACAGTGCAGTCTGCACCAACCCGGATTCCGATATGCTTGCAAGCATTGCGATCGCCGCCTGCGACACCGTTCATTCCCTTGTTGAATGGGAACCCAGATGCGCAATGCTTTCCTATTCCACCTGCGGAAGCGGCGAAGGTCCCCTTGTTGACAAAGTTGTTGAAGCTGTAAAAATCGCAAACGAAAGAAGACCCGATCTTGCCATCGACGGCGAATTCCAGTTCGACTCCGCAATCAACCCCAAAGTTGCCGCAAAGAAAGTCAAAAAGGAAAGCAAAGTTGCCGGTAAGGCAAACATCGTAATCTGGCCGGACCTCAACGTAGGCAATGTCGGCGTAAAACTTGTTCAGCAGTTTGCCCATGCGGATGCATACGGTCCGATGCTCCAGGGATTTGCAAAAATTGTCTGCGATTGCTCCAGAGGCGCACCTGTTTCCGAGATGGTCGGCAACATTGCCATGAGCTGCGTAAGAGCACAGGGGGTAAAATAAAATGAGCGAATATAAAATCCTTACCATAAACCCCGGTTCCACTTCCACAAAAATCGGTCTTTTTGAAGGCGAAAAATGCCTTTTTGCCGAAAACGTTGCACATGATGCGGCTGTTCTTAAAGAATACGCAACCATCAGCGACCAGCTCCCTTACAGAAGAGATACCATCAACGAGCTTCTTGAAAAAAACAATATCGACCTTTCCGATGTTGACGCATTCGTCGGCAGAGGAGGTGGTCTTATGGCAATGGAAGGCGGCGTTTACGGCGTTGACGAAACAATTCTTGACCACGCAAGACGCGGCGCAAACGGAGTTCAGCATCCCGCAAACCTCGGAAGCCAGCTTGCAAACGAATTTGCCGCAAAATTCGGCAAACCCGCGTTCGTAGTAAACCCTCCGGATACCGACGAACTCTGCGACCTTGCGAGAGTTACCGGCATCAAAGGCGTTTACAGAAACGTACATCTCCATGCCCTTAACCTTAAAGAAACCGCAATCCGTCATGCGGCTTCCGAAGGCAAAAAATATGAGGACTGCAACTATATCGTCTGCCACATCGGCGGCGGAATTTCCGTTTCCGCACATCAGAAAGGCAAAATGATAGACGGCAACGATATTGTCGGCGGCGAAGGTCCTATGGCTCCCACCAGATGCGGCGCTGTTCCGGTTGCGGAACTTCTTCGCTATGCAAAAGACAAAGACCTTAAAGAAGTAAAATCCCTTTGCACCAGAACCGGCGGATTTGTTTCCCATCTCGGTACTGCCGACGCAAGAGAAGTTACTGCTCTTGCCGCTTCCGGCAACAAAACCGCCGAAAGAATATGGAACGCAATGATCTATCAGATCATCAAATACATCGGTTCCATGGCAACCGTTCTTAAAGGCGAAGTTGACGGAATCCTTCTCGGCGGCGGAATGGTTCACAGCGAAGACCTTGTTAACCAGATCACCGAAGCATGCAAATGGATCGCTCCGGTTTATGCATATCCGGGCGAATTTGAACTCGAGGCAATGGCCGCCGGTGCAATCCGCGTTCTTTCCGGCGAAGAGGAAGCAAAAGTTTATACCGGAAAACCCCGCTGGGCCGGTTTTGAGGATTAAGCCATGAGCCTTACCAAAAAACGCTGGATAATCCTTGCCGCTTCCTGCCTTATCAATCTTTGCATCGGTTCTCTTTATGCTTGGAGCGTTTTTGTAACCCCCATGGCGGCATATCTTTCTTTCGTAACCGGAAGTGAAGTTGCAGGCCTTGCGATAATCTTCACCATTGCCAACGCGGTCGGGCCAATCACCATGATTTCCGGCGGATTCATCAACGATAAAATCGGACCCAAATGGGTAATCTTCATCGGCGGAATACTTTTCGGACTTGGAATGATTGCTTCCGGCTTTGCAAAAAGCGTTGGAATGCTTCTTCTGACCTATGGACTCGGAGTCGGACTCGGGGTAGGAATGGTTTACGGATGCACAGTATCCAACTCCGTAAAATTCTTCCCGGATAAACGCGGTCTGGTCGGCGGAATCGCCACCGCTTCCTACGGAATAAGTTCCGTAATTATCCCGATAGTTGCCAACGCCCTTATTGATAATTTTGATGTCACAATGGCGTTCAAAATCCTCGGTGCGGCAATGCTTGTTATAATCTGCGTTTCCGCTTTTTTCATACAGACCTGCCCGAAGGATTTCAAACCGGAAGGCTGGAATCCTCCCGCACCGAAAGCAGGTGCAAAAGCTCCGGTTGATAAGGACTGGAAAGCGATGCTTAAAGACCCGGTTTTCTATGTGATGATCCTCATGCTCTGCTGCGGAGCTTTTTCCGGACTTATGGTTACTTCCCAGGCTTCTCCCGTTGCCCAGAATATGATTGGAATGACCGCTGCAGAAGCTGCGGTTGCGGTTTCCGTCCTTGCAATGTTCAACACCCTCGGAAGAATCCTTGCGGGATTCATTTCCGATAAAATCGGCTCCGTCAACACAATTCTCGGTGTATTCCTTGTTTCCGTTCTCGGTCTTGGACTTCTGTTCATTTCCGGCGAAGGAAGCGTTGCGACTTTCTATATCGGAGTCTGCATAGTCGGCCTTTGTTTTGGTTCCATTATGGGAATTTATCCCGGATTCACCGCTTCCCAGTTCGGCGGAAGAAACAACAGCGTAAACTATGGAATCATGTTCATCGGTTTTGCCGCGGCGGGTTATTTCGGTCCCACCATTATGAGCAAAATCTACGCTTCCGCCGGCGCTTATCAGACCGCATTCCTTGCGGCAATGGCTCTTGCGATTGTCGGCGCCGTTCTTTCTTTTATATTCAGAAAACTCTCAACCCATTAAAAAGGAGGACACAATATGTTCAAAAAAGCTCTTTTTAACGCAATCCCTTCCGGAATAGCAGGCGCAATCCTCAGTTTTGCAGCTGCAATGCTTCTTATTCCTTTCCCGGAAACCGCAATTGAAAACGCAATCAACAACGGCATAAGCGGACTCCTTTCCGGACTGGTAGGAAGTCTTGTTGCTCTTGTTATCTACATGAAAAAAAGCGAAAAAAACTAAAAACTTCTCACTTCTTTTCTGCAATAAAATGCTGCGGACAGCTCTTTTCGGGGCTGTCCGTCAGTGCTATGGAGGGATTTTTATGTATTCCGAAGGAATTTTTGAAATAAACGGTGCGCCGCTTTTCTGCAAAATCCGCGGAGAAGGAAAGCCGATTTTGCTTATCCACGGAGCGGTGGTTGACGCAGATTTTTTTGACGAAACCGCGGAAATCCTTGCAAAAAATCATAAGGTCATAACCTATGACCGCCGGGGATATTCCAGAAGTTCCGGAGAAATCAGAAACGGCTTTTTGGAAGATTCCGCGGATGATGCGGCGGAAATTATCTGCAGGTTTTCACCGGAAGAACCGGTGACGGTTATCGGATGCAGCGCCGGCGCGCTTATTGCAATGTGCCTTGCAAACAAATTTCCGGAACTTGTTTCCCTTGCGATAATCCACGAACCGCCGACTATGGCTTTTCTTCCGGAAAACCACGAAGCTTTTGAAATTGCGGATAAAATAAACGCATTTGTTGCGGCGGGAAAAATCGGCAGAGGGGCGACAAAATTTTTGCTTCTTATGGGAAGCGGCGATGAAAACGCAAAACCGAAATCCGAAGAAGTGATGCTTCGGGAAGAGGAAAACATGCGGTTTTTCATTAAAAACGAATTTGCCGGAACTTTCACGAGGAAACTTCCTCCGGAAATTCCGAAAAGCGTTAAAGCCGTTTTCTGCGCCGGAGATGCTCATCGGGAAGATTTTATTTATAAAACAACGCAGATGCTTGCGGAAAACTCATCGTTCCCTTTTATTCGCATCGCCGGAAAACACAACTGTGCCTATGATTTGCCGATGGAATTTGCATTGGCGGTGGAAGGCATAATTTCGATAATGTAAAAAAGTGGCCCGTGCTCATTTGAACACGGTATCCATATTTTTTTGTTATTTGGCAGTAACTTATTACCTTCGCCAGAGCAATATTGGACGAACACCTTCTTTTTCTGCGGCGGCTTTGCCGCAAAGCTAATGATCTGATACACAAAACAAAACACCGTCTTGCGAAAGAAAGGCGGTGTTTTTTGTTGCTCTAAACCTCCGTTATCGGCAAAAATGACGTATTTTAGTGTCATTTTATTAATTGATATTTTGCCGATAATGTGATATAATATAACCAGATTAATTTTTGGAGTGATTGCTATGAACTATATTTCCGTTGCAAAAATGGCTGAAAAATGGGAAATTTCCGTAAGAAGCGTAAGGAATTACTGCGCGGAGGGAAGAATCCCCGGAGCATTTATTACCGGCAAAACATGGAATATTCCGGAAGATGCGGAAAAGCCTGAGCGCATCAACAAAAAGAGCGACCGTCCGAAGACTTTGCTCGGTATTCTCAAAGCGGAAAAGGATGCTCATATTTCAGGTGGTATTTACCACAAAGTGCAAATTGACCTTACCTATAACTCCAATCACATCGAGGGAAGCAGACTTACCCATGACCAAACAAGATATATTTTTGAAACCAACACCATCGGAATTACCGATGAGAGCGTAAATGTGGACGATATTATTGAAACCTCCAATCATTTCCGCTGTATCGACATGATTATCGACAGCGCAAAACAGCAGCTTTCGGAGAAGTTTATAAAAGAACTTCATCTAGTTCTCAAATTAGGAACAAGTGACAGCAGAAAATACTGGTTTGCTGTTGGGGATTACAAACGTTTTCCTAATGAGGTCGGCGGAAGAGCTACTGCAGCTCCGGAAGAAGTTTCCGAAAAGCTGCGTGAACTTCTTACAAAATATAACGCCATTGAAAAGAAAACCAGTGAAGATCTTATTGCGTTCCATGTTGAATTTGAGCGCATTCATCCTTTCCAGGACGGCAATGGAAGAATCGGCAGACTTATCCTTTTCAAGGAATGCCTTAAACACGGAATCGTTCCTTTCATCATTGAGGAAGACATAAAGATGTTCTATTATCGCGGACTTAATGAGTGGAACAACGAGAAAGGCTATCTTATGGATACCTGTCTTACGGCTCAGGACAGATTCAAGAAGTATCTTGAGTATTTCAGAATCGACTGTTAAGTAAAATTATATTTTCCAATTTCCGCCTGTTTTCAAATTTGAATATACAAAATTCTCCTGCAAATAATATGGAAGTCAAAGCATGTTTTTACAGGAGGTTTTTTATATGAAAGCAACGGGAATCGTTCGGAGAATCGACGATCTCGGAAGGGTTGTCATTCCGAAAGAGATACGCAGAACCATGAGAATCCGCGAAGGCGACCCTCTCGAAATTTTTACCGACAACGAAGGCGGCGTCATTTTTAAAAAATATTCGCCCATCGGTGAGCTTGCTTCCTTCGCTTCGCAGTATGCGGAGGTGCTCTATAAAGTGGGCGGATGCCCGGTTCTGATTTGTGACCGGGACAGCGTTGTTGCTGCTGCAGGTATTCCGAAAAAGGAGGTTCTCGAACGGCGGGTGACCCAGATGCTCGAGGACCTTATGGAACGCAGGGCGCTTTACAGCAGAAGCGGCGCTTCCGGCGAAAGCCTTCTTTTCCCGGCGGAGGGAGTTGATAAAGCAGCCCTTGCCGCAGCCGCGATAATCTCCGCAGGGGACGTCTGCGGTGCGGTGGTCTATCTTTCCGACGGAAGAGAAAAAGCCGGCGAAGCGGAAACAAAACTTGTTTCTGCGGCGGCAAATTTCCTCGGAAAACAGATGGAAGAATAATATTTTATTCCAAAGTATTATACTGTAAATTATACAATTCGGAAATCCGAAGCTGAAAAAACGGCTTGATTATGCAAAAAACAAAAAAGCGGAAGGCTATGCCTTCCGCTTTTTTCTTTCTTTTTTAATTTCGAATTAAAGGAAACCTTCGGTTTTGCTGTAAGGGCACCAAGCTCTTACTTCGATGATGTTTTTGCAGTCCGGGTCGGTGCAGCGAACATAAAAGCTGTTCTGCCAACCATAGGGATCCGGCTGTTCAAAGGGATCGTAAGCATGGACAATATAATAGCCGTTGTCGTCTTTATATGCGCCGTCTTCGATCATATTGTATTTTTTGCCCTGAAAAACAATTTCACTACGCATTTTAATCTGCCTCCGATAATTTACTGATTATAGAATACTATAAATCCAAAATTAAATCAATAGTTTTTTCCGATTCTGTAATTTTTACGAAATTGTTAATTTTTATGACACCCGTTGTCATATATCTTGAGATGAATTATAATTGTTGCATATGAAACAGTTTCGAATCCAACAATTATTTAAATAACAGGAGGACGCCGTATGTGTGACAGATATTATATTAACACCGAACTTCGTATTTTATCCCGCAACATCAACAATTATTTCATAAACTACGGAAGCAACCGG
This sequence comes from Oscillospiraceae bacterium, assembly GCA_017399625.1. Lineage (GTDB taxonomy): Bacteria > Bacillota > Clostridia > Oscillospirales > Ruminococcaceae > UMGS1668. The sequence goes on along the minus strand of JAFQBT010000064.1, from coordinate 8,191 downwards.
AGAGTTGATAAAATGACCGGTTCCGGCGCATGGATAATCGCCTATATTGCAGAAAACGGACACCGGGACGTTTTTCAGCGTGACCTTGAAAAGGAATTCGACATAACCCGTTCCACCGCATCGAAAAACGTTGATCTCCTTGTTGAAAACGGATTCATAGTCCGGGAACAGGTGGATTATGACGCACGCCTTAAAAAACTTGTGCTCACCGAAAAGGCGAAGGAAGTTTTTAAAATCATGCGCAACGACCGCGCGACCCTTGAAGCCCAGATGCTCCTCGGTTTTTCCGAAGAGGAAAAAAACCAGCTTCGGGGATTTCTTCGCAGACTTTCCGCAAATCTTGAAACAGGGGAGGAGTTCTGATGTTAAAACGCCTTGCAAAAAGCATAAGGGAATATAAACTTCCCTCGTTCCTTTCTGCATTGTTCGTAAGCCTTGAAGTTGTAATGGAAGTTCTTATTCCGTTCGAAATGGCGGATATGCTGGACTTTGGAATAAATGCCGGCAATATGGATTTTGTCCTTGAAAGCGGAATCCGCCTTATTGTCTATGCCTGCCTTGTAATCCTTTTCGGAAACCTTGCCGGAAGAGCGGCATCCACCGCTGCCTGTGGATTCGGAAAGAACCTCCGCAAGGATATGTATTATAATATCCAGAAGTTCTCTTTTTCAAACATTGATAAATTTTCCACCTCGAGTCTTATTACCAGAATGACCACCGACGTTCAGAACGTACAGCAGGCATATCTCATGCTGGTCCGAACCGCTTTCCGTTCGCCCATCATGATGGTATTTTCCACCGTTTTCGCCTTCAGGATTTATCCGAAGCTTGCGATGGTTTTTGTTGCCTGTCTTCCGATTCTTGCAGGCGGACTTTATCTCATCATGAGAAAGACCCACCCGATTTTCAAGAGGGTTTTCAAAACCTATGACCGCCTTAACAGAACCGTTCAGGAAAATCTCCGTGGAATCCGGGTTGTAAAATCCTTTATCCGTGAAGAACACGAGTCGGAAAAATTTGACGAAACTTCCGAATCCATCCGCCGTGATTTCACCCATGCGGAAAGAAATATTGCATGGAACGGACCGCTTATGCAGAGCTGTTCCTATGCCTGCATGCTCCTTGTTTCATGGCTTGGAGCCCAGGCGATAATCGCTTCCGGCAACAACCCTGAACTGGGTCTTACCACCGGTATGCTCATGAGCCTTATTACCTATTCCATGCAGATCCTCATGAGCGTTATGATGCTTTCCTTCATTTTTGTTATGATCACAATTTCGCGCGAAAGTGCCGAGCGAATCTGCGCGGTTCTTAATGAGGAAAGCAACCTTAAAAATAACGAAAACCCTGTTTTCGAAGTTCCGGACGGCAGCATCCGCTTTGAAAACGTAAAATTCCGCTATTCCGAAACCGCGGATAAATTTGTTCTCGAAGGAATAAACGTCGAAATAAAATCCGGCGAAACCGTCGGAATCATCGGCGGAACAGGTTCCTCAAAATCCACCTTTGTCCAGATGATTCCCCGCCTTTATGACGTTACCGAAGGCTCTGTTTCCGTCGGCGGAATCGATGTCCGGGATTATGACCTCGAAACCCTGCGTGACAGCGTTGCGATGGTGCTTCAGAAAAACGTCCTTTTCTCCGGAACGGTCCGGGAAAACCTCCTCTGGGGAAACGAAAACGCAACCCGGGAAGAAATCGAGCACGCCTGCGACCTTGCCCAGGCTTCGCCTTTTATAAACGAAATGCCCGAAAAATACGAAACCTATATCGAGCAGGGCGGAGCAAACGTTTCCGGCGGACAGAAACAGCGCCTTTGCATCGCAAGAGCGCTCCTCAAAAAACCGAAGGTCCTCATCCTTGATGACTCCACCAGCGCGGTCGATACCAAAACCGATGCCCTTATCCGCAAAGCCTTTGCGGAGGAGATTCCCGATACCACTAAGATTATCATCGCCCAGCGCATTGCCTCCGTCATGGATGCGGATAAGATAATCATCCTTGATGCGGGAAAAATCGTTGCCATGGGAACCCATGCGGAGCTTATGGAAACAAGCGAAATTTACCGCGAAACATATGAATCCCAGATGAAAGGAGGACTTTCCGATGAATGATAAAAAAATTCCGAACAAAAGACCTCCTATTGATATGGCGGCGGTAAAAAGGCTTCTCGGATATTTCAGGAATTACCGCATCCAGATGATTTTTGTTTTCCTTTGCATAATCCTTGCGACGGTTGCAAGCGTTGCTTCCTCGCTTTTTATCAAAACCCTTATCGATGATTATATCACCCCGCTGGTCGGGGTCAGCAATCCGGATTTTTCCGCACTTATCGGCGCACTCTGCTTTATGGCGGCAGTTTACCTCACCGGAATTTTCTCCTCCCTTTTCTATAACCGCACCATGGCAAAGGTTTCCCAGAATATCCTCAAGGACATCCGCTCCGCAATGTTCCGGCACATGCAGAAGCTGCCCATAAAATATTTCGATACCCACAGCCACGGCGACGTTATGAGCTATTATACGAACGATGCGGACGCCCTTCGGCAGATGCTTTCCCAGAGCATTCCGCAGGTTATCCAGTCGATCCTTTCCATCGCTTTCGTTCTTCTTTCAATGCTCATCCAGAGCGTATGGCTCACAATAATCGTCCTTATTTTCACCTTCTTCATGATGAAGCTCCTCGGAAGAATAACAGGAAAATCCGGTCATTATTTCATGGCGGCCCAGCGTTCCGTTGCGGGAATGAACGGCTATATCGAGGAAATGATAAACGGACAGAAGGTCGTAAAAGTCTTTAACCATGAGGAAAAGGCAAAGGAGGCCTTTGACGGAAAGAACGGCGAACTTTGTGAAAACGCCACCAACGCAAACAAGCTTGCGAACACACTTATGCCTCTTATGAACGGCCTTGGCTATTTCCTCTATGTAATCATTGCCATTGTGGGCGGATATCTTGCCCTTTCCGGACTTCCGAACCTGAGCCTTCTCGGAATCAGCACCCTTACCCTTGGTACCATCGCTTCCTTCCTCCAGCTTTCGAGAAGCTTCTGCCAGCCCATAGGCAACGTTTCGAACCAGATAAACTCCGTTATCATGGCGGTTGCCGGCGCGAAACGAATTTTTGAATTTATCGACGAACCCATCGAGGAAAATAACGGCAAAGTCACCCTTGTCAATATGACAAAGAAAAACGGAATTATCGAGGAAACCGACGAACGTACCGAACAGTGGGCCTGGAAAATTCCGCTTGAAGACGGAACTTTTGAATACCGTGAACTCCAGGGCGGAGTCCGCCTTGAAAACGTTGATTTTTCCTATGAGGAAGGAAAACGCGTTCTCCACGACGTTTCGTTCTATGCCGAGCCGGGACAGAAAGTTGCCCTTGTCGGAGCGACCGGAGCGGGAAAAACCACCATTACGAACCTTATCAACCATTTTTACGATATCGAAAACGGCACCATCACCTATGACGGAATCAACATCCGGGACATCAACAAAAGCGACCTTCGCCGTTCCATGGGCGTTGTTCTCCAGGACGTAAACCTCTTCACCGGAACGGTTATGGAAAACCTCCGCTACGGAAGACCGGATGCCACCGATGAGGAATGCATTGCGGCGGCGCAGCTTGCGGATGCGGATTCCTTCATCCGCATGCTTCCGGAAGGATATAACACCGTCCTGAAAGGCGACGGAAGCGGACTTTCCCAGGGTCAGCGCCAGCTTATTTCCATTGCGAGAGCCGCCGTTGCGGATCCGCCGGTTATGATTCTTGATGAGGCGACCTCCTCCATCGATACCAGAACCGAAGCCATCGTTCAGCGGGGAATGGATGCGCTTATGTACGGAAGAACAGTTTTTGTAATTGCCCACCGCCTTTCCACCGTTCAGAACTCCGACGTTATCATGGTTCTTGATCACGGAAGAATCATCGAGCGCGGAAGCCACGATAAGCTCATCGAGCAGAAAGGCACCTATTACCGCCTTTATACCGGCGCATTCGAGCTGGATTAAATCAAAAAGAAAAAGCCGCCCGAGGGCGGTTTTTTTTTATAATGTACAGTAGGGCGGGGGCTTGCTCCCGCCGTAATCATGTATGATTTGCAATTAAGCACAATCTTTATTCTGAAGATGCGGAAATTTACATAAAAAGCGCCTTCGCAAGAGCGGGCTTCAGCTTTTCATAAACGGAATCAAAATCTGAAAGAGGGAGCGGGTTTTCCCCAAGACCGATTTCAACGGTGAATCCCGGCCGGCGGAAATTTTCGATATACCAGTCCTTGAGCCCGCCGTGGGAAGCCATTCCTTTCGGAAAAGCGGTTTTATATCCGCAGGAAACGGCAAATTCCTCCGCAATATCCCTGCTGATGATCGGAGTTTCCGGGCCGTAATACCAGTAAATTTCCTCGCCCTGGGAATGGAATGACCAGAGCCTTCTGACGTCAAAAGTGCTGCAAAAACCGCAGATTGCCCTTGTTTCCGGTTCGGAAAAAGCCTTCGGACCGCCGTATTGCCTTGGAGCGGGTCCGAAAATTCCGTTTTTGCGTTCCTGCTCATGAAGAATATTCCAGCCCGCGCCGAAATTGTGGTTGATGTCAACTCCTCTTGCGTTTGCGTTCCAATGCTCAAAATCGCCTTTTGCAAGCCTCGAAATGCGCTTTGCGGAGGAAAAAGCGGCGCTGCTCCCAAGGAGATTGATTTCGGTTCCGTCCGGGTTGAGCACAGGAACAACCGTAAGGCCACGGTTCGCAACGGCTTTTCCGATGTTGATTCCGCAAAGGTTTTCTCCGTGCTCAAAGGCCGAGCACACCTCATCGAAAAAACGGAAAAGAACAAGGGAACACAGCCATTCACTGCCGTGGGTTCCGGCAACAAAAAGGGTTGAACCAACCGGTTTTCCAAGGCTGAGCACGGAAATTTTCCGGTTGAGCACGCTTTTTCCGATGAAAAAGCTTTTTGAGCACGGGTGCTTCCGATGAATCTCCCGCATATATTTTTCGCAGTTTTCCGCCGTGGGCAATCTGTAAAAATCCAAAAAAATTCCTCCCGGATATTCATTTCTGCAGAAATATATGCTAAAATAAATAAAAATAGGCAGAAGGAGGAACAGAAAAATGATCGTTCCGGAAAAAAAGATAAAATCCGAAGAAATTTATGACGGTTTTATTATAAAAGTATATAAGGATGACGTTGCCCTCGGCGAAAACGGAAAATCCATCCGCGAAGTCGTGCGCCACAAAGGAGCCTGCGCCGTTCTTGCGGTTGACGGCGAAAACAACGCTTTTTTTGTTGAACAGTTCCGTTATCCGGTGGATATGCCGCTTTTCGAAGCTCCTGCGGGAAAAATCGATCCCGGTGAAGAACCGATAGTCTGCGCAAAGCGGGAACTTCTTGAGGAATGCGGCGTTGCCGCGGAAAAATGGACCGACCTGGGTCCGATGTTTTCCTCTCCCGGCTTCTGTGACGAAGTCATTCACCTTTTCCTTGCGGAAAATCTTTCCGAAACGGAAGCAAATCCGGATGAGGACGAATTTCTCGATATCATAAAACTCCCCCTTCCGGAGGTTCTTGAAAAAGTCTGTGCCGGAAAAATCCCCGATGCAAAAACCCAGATTCTTGTGCTCAGGGTCTGCAATATCCTCGGAATAAAATAAAAAAACGGGCGGAATTTCCGCCCGTTTTCCGCATATAATCCCTCCACGGTGAATAGGATTTATACTCACCGTTTTTTCAAGGAGGGATCTGTCATGAAAGGTATGCCGGAAGAGAGGACCATCCTCGCCGCGGAATACATAATCGAAAACGGAGCGACGGTGCGCTCCGCAGCAAAAAAATTCGGGGTCAGCAAAAGCACGATCCATAAGGACGTTTCCGAAAGGCTCCGGCGGCTGAATCCGAACCTCCATTCGGAGGTCAAGGCGGTGCTCGAAAAAAACAAGCAGGAAAGACATATACGCGGCGGCGAAGCAACAAAGGAAAAATACGCAAAGCTCCGCTGAGGGGAATTATAACGGCGCTTTCGGGGAAGAATATCTCCGGAGGCGTTTTTTGTTATGAAACTGCGGATTTTTGCCCTTGCCTTTTCGGTGGGGTTTGTTTTTTGCTTTTTTGCGGCAGCATTTTTTATTTTCCGTTTTTCCGGGGAAATAAAACAGGAACCGGAGGAGGAAATTTTTTCCGAAGAGGTTTTCCTCGAGGATAAAAAGGCGGTTTTTCTTCTTGTCCATGAGGGGAAAAACGGCTTCGGCCCGTTCACCCTTATAAATTTTGATGCGGAAAACGGGCGCATTCCGGTTTTTACCTTTTCGGAAAAGGCTGCCATTGATTACGGCGGGGTTTTTCTTTCCGCAGGTGCGCTTTTTTCCTCCGTTTCGCCGGAGGTTTTTGCCGGCGCGGTGGAAACAAATCTCGGAATCGAACTTTCCGGATATTTTATCTGGAACAGGGAATCCGCGGAAAAAATCGTTGCGAAGGCGGGGACTTTTGATTACGTCCTGCCGAAAAACATCAGCTATTCGGAGGGAAATTCATACGTCAACCTTCTTTCCGGAGTGCAGAACATGAACGGAAAAAAGATCTGCGATATTTTTGCTTCGCCGAAATTTTCGGAAGGGGAGCGCTGCGACGTTGTTTCAAGAATAACGGCCGCTTTTCTGAACCGGAGGCTCCGGCGATTTCTTCCGGAAAGCAACATCTATTCCACCATTTTCAACTATACCAGAACGGACGTTTCCGCCTTCGATAAGGAGGATTTTGCAAAGCTCATAAGCGTGCTCTGCGGCTCCGGAAAAAGCATTTCCGGCCATATCACAAACGATACGGAAAAGGATCTTTCCACCGGGCTTCTCTATTTTTCCGATTCCACAAAGGAAAGGATTCTGCGTTATTTTGGTGGCTGAAAACGAAAAAAACACCGCGCCAAGGGGTACGGTGTTTTTTATTTCAGTAAACACCCCCGGGATTGTTCTCCACGGAAAAACAATCCGCCGGCGTTTTTTGCAGAAAATACATAAAAATCGTATCAAAAAGGGCGAAAATGATACATTTTTCACATTTTGGTTATTGCAAATTCCATTTTTTGATTATATAATATGCATATATATTCGAGCGGCGTTCCCGCCAAGGAGGATAACAATGGGAAATAAAGCTCTTGACAAAAGAATACTTTCCGATGCCCTTGCAAGAAGACTTCCGGCATATTACCGCCATGTCTGCATCATGCTTGCAGAGGGAAAACAGACCATAACTTCCGGTGAACTTGAAAAAAGAATCGGCAACACAAGCGCCCAGGTCCGCCAGGACTTTTTTACCTGCGGCGGTGTTGAAAATTACCACCCGGATACTCTTAAGGAATGGCTTTCCGGTCTTCTCGGAATCAAAAAAGAACACCACATGATCGTAATCGGCGCCGGAAACCTTGGACGTGCGATCATCAGCTTCAAGGATTTCAACAGCGACGGATTTTTCATCGATGCGGTTTTTGACAACAACCTTATGTTCGACGGAATGCAGATCTGCGGAATCCCGATACTAAACGTAACCTCCCTCGAGGATTACCTTGCCGCAAACAAAGTCGATATCGTTGTTATCACAACTCCCGCAAACGTTGCGGAGGAGATTCTTGAAAAATCCATCAAAGGCGGCGTAAAGGGAGTCTGGAACTTTGCTCCGGTTGACCTTCGTTCCAACGACAAAATCGAAGTTCAGAACGTCCACCTCAGCGACAGCCTCCTCACCCTTTCCTTCCGCATCAACGAAAAGGAATTCTGGAAAAACCAAATCTGATAAAAAAACAGAAAAGCCGCCCATCGGGCGGCTTTTTTTAAAGCCTTCCCCTTGAGGGGAAGGTGGATTTTTCGGCTTTGCCGAAAAAGACGGATGAGGTGTTCCTCCGGAAACCTCCGTTTTTTGAACGGTCGGATGATATCCGCCCCAACGGTAGTTGTGATGAAATCTGCGAATTTATGCAGGGGTCAGGCTTGCCCTGACCCGTAAAAAGGATTCCCGGAGGGATAGCCTTCCCCTTGAGGGGAAGGTGGATTTTTCGGCTTTGCCGAAAAAGACGGATGAGGTGTTCCTCCGGAAACCTACGTTTTTTGAACAGGCGGATGATATCCGCCCCAACGGTAGTTGTGATGAAATCTGCGAATTTATGCAGGGGTCAGGCTTGCCCTGACCCGTAAAAAGGAGT
>JAFQBT010000063.1 GCA_017399625.1 Oscillospiraceae bacterium | reverse complement strand
TTCACGACATTACCTCCTTCTGTTCTTTGATACGGCCGCCAACCTGTATCTATTCTATCAGAAGGAGGTACTTTTATCTTGAAGATTTTTTATTCCACCGACTCAGTCGGTGGTTTATTTCCGCTAAAGCTACAATAAAAAATCCCGCTGAGAAATCAGCGGGATTTTTTTATGTTTAAATTCGGAAAAATCGCATGAGCATCAGGTTTTGTTTGGTTTTGAGCACGCGTGCTCAAAGTATGAAATCACTTTCTTGCAAGACCGTAAAAAAGCAGAACCGCCCCGAAAATATGAAGAATTGTGTGCTTGCAAAGGAAAACGTAATAGTTTATAAAGAATCGGTGAGTCACCGAAAGAGCCTGGAAAACCTGAACTCCGAAGAACTGAAGAATCATAAAACCGGTGGTGCAAAGGCAGATCAAAATTCCGAGAACGAGAAAAGCGGTTCGCAGATGTTTGTTTTCGACATAAAGCCTTCCGATATACGAAATAAAAGCGGAGATTCCGATTCCTGCGGAAACAACCGTAAGCGGTTTCCAGACAAGAACGGCGAAAGCGCTGTAAAAAACGTCATAAGAGAAACCCATGTAATCGTGAAGCGGCTTTTCAAAAATAATCATCAGCAGGGAAGAGATGACATAGAAAAGGGTGAACCCTATTCCGAGATAAAGATGCGTTTTCTTGCCCCGGAGTTCCTTGATTCCGGTCGGAATCCCGTCAACCAGTTCGTCGATGCTGATATCAAAAATCTGCGCGATTTTCGTGAGAGTTTCAATGTCCGGCTCCGTTTTTCCGTTTTCCCAGTTGGAAACCGCCTGCCTTGTTACGTTTATTTTTTCGGCGAGCTGTTCCTGGGTGATGTTGTTTTGTGTACGGTAACGTTTTATATTTTCGGATAACGAACTCATAATTTTTCACCTTCTTTTTCAAAATTAATTCCGTAGAAAATCAGAATCGGTGCCAAAGTATGAACCATGGGATTACCAATAACAATTTTTTGTTGATAAAAAAGAAAATTTGCTGAAAAACTCAAACGAAAAGGAAGATTAAATGTTACAACAGAAATGAAATAAAATGCAAATAGTGTGGTCAGAATGGCGGAAACTATTCCGAGAATGAGGACACAAATTCGCAGAATTTTATTTTTAATAGAAAAATTTGCTACAATTTTGCTGAAAAAAGCAATGGATATTCCGAAGAAAAGACCTATGAGGGGTTCAATAATATAAGCCAGAACCATATAAAGTTCAGCTTTGTAATATTCTTTGCGTAATCGTATGGAGGGTTCTTCCAGAATAATTGTGATTATCAACCCCATTATGGCAAGAATACCAAAAATTACAGCAGTTTTGAAAAATCTGTTCTTCTTAAAGTTATAAATGGTTTTTGCTGTTTTATTGTTTATAAGATCATAAGAATCAATTCCGAAAACCTCCGCAATGACAGAAATCGTTTCAAGATCCGGCTCCGTTTTTCCGTTTTCCCAGTTGGAAACCGCCTGCCTTGTTACGTTTATTTTTTCGGCGAGCTGTTCCTGGGTGATGCCAAGCTTCTGTCGGTTTGATTTGATGTTATTTCCGATGGCTGTCATGTTTTTCGCCTCCTTTTGCTGATTTGATTATACTATGGGAGGCACTGATTGTCACGCAATGATTTGTTGCTTATGAAAAAACGGCATAAAAAAGCCCTTCGCAGCTGCGAAGGGCTTTTTTGTTTTTATTGATGCAAGAATTATTTGCCTGCAAGTTTTTCGAGATGTTCGTATTTTTCAGCGGCGTTTTTCTCTGCTTTGTCGAAGAGAACTTCGGCTCTGTCGGGGAATGCACGCATAAGGCTGGAATAACGGACTTCGCTCTTGATGAATTCTTTATAATCTGCGGAAGGTGCAGCGGAATCGAGCTGGAAGGGATTTTCGCCTTTTTCAGCAAGTCTGGGGTCAAAGCGGAAGAGATGCCAGTAACCTGCTTCAACAGCGCGTTTTTCTTCTGCCATTGCGTTGCCCATGCCGCCTTTGATACCGTGGTTGATGCAGGGTGCATAAGCAATGATAAGGGAAGGACCGTCGTAAGCTTCTGCTTCGGAGATTGCTTTAACAGCCTGTGCCATGTTTGCGCCCTGAGCGATCTGTGCAACATAGATGTAGCCATAGCTCATTGCGATTGCTGCAAGGTCTTTCTTCTTGACGTCTTTACCTGCTGCGGCAAACTGTGCAACCGCGCCGGTAGGAGTTGCTTTGGAAGACTGGCCGCCGGTGTTGGAATAAACTTCGGTATCGAAGACGAGAACGTTGATGTTTCTGCCGGAAGCGAGAACATGGTCAAGACCGCCGAAACCGATATCGTATGCCCAGCCGTCGCCGCCGAATGCCCATACGGATTTTTTGGCAAGGTAGTTTTTTCCTTTGAGGATTGCTCTTGCTTTGTCGCAATCGCAGGCGGTGAGAGCTTCAACAAGTTCTCTGGTTGCAACAGCGTTTGCTTCACCGTCGTTAAGGGTTTCAAGATAGTTGTTTGCAGCTGCAACAGCGGCGGGATTGCTTCCGTTTTCAGCAACGTCTTTTACTTTTTTGATGTAGCTGCTGCGGATAGCTTCCTGGCCGAGGAACATACCGTAACCGTATTCTGCGTTATCCTCGAAGAGGGAGTTTGCCCATGCGGGACCTTTGCCTTCTGCGTTCTTGGTATAAGGAGTGGAAGGTGCGGAACCGCCCCAGATGGAAGAGCAACCGGTTGCGTTGGCGATATACATTCTGTCGCCGAAGAGCTGGGTTACAAGTTTTGCATAAGGAGTTTCGCCGCAGCCTGCGCATGCGCCGGAGAATTCGAGAAGAGGACGGCGGAACTGGGAACCTTTAAGGGTGTTGGGTTTGAATTTCTGGCTGACTTCGATTTTTTCGGGAATGTCAAGGCCGTATTCAAATACTTTCTGTTCACCGAGCTGGCTGTCAAGAGCTTTCATTTCAAGAGCTTTAACGCCTTTTTTGCCGGGGCAAACGTTTACACAGGAACCGCAGCCGGTGCAGTCGAGTGCAGAAACGGTGAGAGCGAATTTTTTGTCTGCAAGACCGGTCATAGGAAGGGATTTGGTGCCTTCGGGAGCGTTTGCAAGTTCTGCTTCATCAAGAACAACAGGTCTGATTGCAGCATGAGGACATACATAAGA
>JAFQBT010000062.1 GCA_017399625.1 Oscillospiraceae bacterium | reverse complement strand
TTCACGACATTACCTCCTTCTGTTCTTTGATACGGCCGCCAACCTGTATCTATTCTATCAGAAGGAGGTACTTTTATCTTGAAGATTTTTTATTCCACCGACTCAGTCGGTGGTTTATTTCCGCTAAAGCTACAATAAAAATGCCGCCGGAAATTTCCGGCGGCTCTTTTTTTATCAAGGTCTTCTCGCAAATTTCATGGTGGGTTTTGCAGGCTTTTTATCGGCGGTTTTTGTGCCGGAATGTTTTTCAAGAGGCTTTCTGCCTGCGTTCTTTTTGGGAGTCTGTTCGCCGGGAACGCCTTTTCTGGAAAGGTTATGGAGCCCGGTAAGCTCTTCTTTTGTAAGTTCGCGCCAGTTTCCCTGCTTGAGCATTCCAAGCCTTACAACGCCGATGGAGGTCCTTTTAAGGCGGATTACGGTGAGTTCCACCGCTTCGCACATCTTACGGATTTCGCGGTTTTTGCCTTCGGCAATTACGAACTGGAGAACGGTGCGTTCCTCGTTTTCCTCAAGAACGGTGAGCGAAACCGGACGCACAAATCCGGAATCGATTTTAACTCCTTCGGAAAGCTTTATGATTTTTTCCTCAATGCCGGTTTCCCGGACGGTTACGCGGTAAGTTTTCTGAATGTTGCCGCTGGGATGCATGATCATGTTTGCAAAAGCGCCGTCGTTGGTCATAAGGATAAGACCCTCGCTGTTGCGGTCAAGGCGTCCGATGGGATAGATTCTTGCCGGGATATCGGTTACGAGATCCATAACGGTTTTTCTGCCCATTTCATCGGAAGTTGTGGTAACAAAACCGCGGGGTTTGTTGAGGGCGACGTACCAGAGCTTTTCGCCTGCGCCGGTGCGGATTTCCTCGCCGTTAATCGTAATTATATCTTTTTTGACATCAACTTTCATGCCGATTTCCGCAAGGTGGCCGTTAACTTTGACTTTTCCCGCGGCGATGAGTTCTTCCGCTTTTCTCCGGGAAGTGTAGCCTGCATCGGAAATCGCTTTCTGAATTCTTGTATCCTTCATTTTATTCTCCTCGTTTTTCAAAAAACTCTTTTATGTTATCCCGGAAACTACTGCTTCCGGGCAAGGTTTCAATTTTGTTTTCCGCAAAAAGCGGGGTTTCGGCAATCAGCTCATCCTCAAGATAAAAAAGCGCTTTTCCGAGGATTCTGCCTTTTTCCACCGGGGCAAAAACAAAAATTTCCCGGCTTATGATTACTCTTATTTTTTCCGCTTCGCCTTCAGAAAGCACGGCGGAAACTGCTTTTGGAACCGCGCGGACAGCTTTTTCCGTTCCGCCGGAAACCGGAATTTTAACCTCCGGAACAAGTTTTTCCAGCGGCACAGATTCCAGCTTTGAAAAATATTCGTTATAAAGCGCGGTGTGATAGTTCCAGTCGTCCGGGCAGGAAAGAGTTACGCAGATAAGCCGAACCCCTTTCCTCTCCGCCGAGGAAACAAGGCATCTTCCGGATTTTTTGGTGAAGCCGGTTTTGACTCCCGTTGCGCCGTCAAGAGTTTTCAAAAGGCGGTTGTGGTTTGAAAGCCACCTTTTATATGGCGGGTTACCGTATTCAAGCTGAAGGCTTTTTTCGCCGCAGATGGCGGCAAAATCCGGGTTTTGCAAAGCGTTTTTCGCAAGAATTGCCATGTCGTAAGCGGTGGAAAAATGGTTTTCGCCGTCAAGACCGGAAGGCGTTCCGAAAGATGTGTTCCGAAGACCCATCTCTTCTGCGCGCTCATTCATCAGCCGGACGAATTTTTCCACAGAACCGGAAATCCTTATTGCGGCGGCGTTCGCCGCATCGTTTCCGGAAGCAAGGAGCATTCCCGCCGCAAGATTCCGCAAAGTTACAAAATCCCCCGGCAGAAGTCCCATTGAGGAACCTTCAACCGTCACCGCGGCTTTGCTCACCGGGAAAAACTCATCAAGGTTTTCCTCTTCAAGGGCAATAAGCGCCGTCATGATTTTTGTGGTGCTCGCCATGGGAAGGCGTTCGTCCATATTGAGTTCAAAAAGCACCCTTCCGTTTTTTCCGTCCATGAGCACGGCGCCTTTCGGTGCGGCAAAACATTCCGTGCTCAAAGCAAAAACCATGAGCACGGCGCAGAAAATTCCCGTTATCTTAAGCAAAAAACATCACCGCAGAAATTTATGCGGATTATTTTTTATTTATTCCTGAACCGGTTCTTCCTGAACTTTTTCGATTATTGCGGGTTCCGCATTTTCAACAACGACGTTATCGGTCTTTTTCTTGCTGATAAATCCGGAAATGGTGTCGATTGCATCCGGAACCATGTTTGCAACGCGTTCAGCAATATTGTTTTTGTCGGCAATCTGGATCATGCGGACGCTTTCGCCTTTGAGCACGAGGAAAGCGACAGGCTGGATTGTAACTCCGCCGCCGGTACCGCCGCCGAACATTTCCTTCGGGCTTGCGGAAGGAAAATCAGAACCGCCGCAGCCGAATCCGACGCTGACTTTGGAAACCGGGATAATGGTGGTGCCGTCCGGGGTATAGATCGGAGCACCGATTATGGAGTTGGAATCCACCATTCCCTTTACTTTTTCAAGGGAGATGTTTATCATACCTTCAAGATTTTTTTCGCTCATTTTTTCAAGCACTCTCCTTTTGGGATATGTTCTGCCGCGGTTTAACGGCCTTTGTTTTGTTTTTTGAATTGTTCTGCATCATGTCTTTCAGGAAAACGAAAGCCATCCTCAAAGCACCGATGAGCACTATGAGCGGATTGAATTCAATATCCGCCCCGCCGTAAATTTCGTCTTTTTCACAAATAAAATCCGGAAAAACGCGGATTTTCGGCTTTTCAATTTTTGTAAGGTTCCGGAAAAATCCAAGCACGCCGGAAAGCCATGCGCAGATTCTTCCGTATTTTATTCCGCAGGCGGCGGCATCCTCCGCACCGACCTTCCAATAAAGTTCAAGGCGGTGGAATCTTATGTTCCGAAGGATCATTTTTGCGCCGGGACCGTATTTTTTTACGCAATCGACGGTGAAATCAATGATTTCCTCAAAGGTCATTTTCCGTTTTTCCTGCTTCGGCTTTTCCGCTGCTGCGGTTTTCGGTTTTTCCTCGGTTTTTTCTTCTTTTTCCGGTTTTTCCTTCATGGGGAAAACGGTGAACTTAAAGAAAAAGAGGAATTTTATCACAAGGGAAAAATTTTCTTTATAATCGGCGACCGCATGAACCGGAATCATCAGCAGACCGAGAATCAAGATTATTATCCCGAAAAAAATCAGCCATCCGATCACGCAGTCACCTCCCTTTTTTATTATTTAAAATCAGTTTTCCGTATCGAAAAGGGACTGCTGATCCTCCAGTTCCGGAGAAGGCATTTTTTCCTCGGTTTCCGCTTCATCCGCAATGGGCGGCATATCCTCGATGGATTCAAGACCGAAGGAACGGAGGAAAAGAGGAGTTGTGCGGTAGGCGATGGGTTTTCCCGGAAGATCAAGCCTTCCCGCTTCTTCGATAAGTCCTTTTTCAACAAGGGTGGAAATTACGCCGGAAGAATCAACACCGCGGACCTGTTCCGCAAAAGCCCTTGTTACCGGCTGGTTATAGGCGATTATCGCAAGCACCTCGAGAGCTGCCTGGGAAAGAGGCGCATTGCGTTTTATTTCGAAAGCGCCGCGGATATAGGGTTCATATTCCGCTTTGGTGCAAAGCTGCCACTGGGTTTCAAGGCGGCGGACTTCGATTGAGCCTTCGAATTTTTCGTATTTTGTTTTTAAACTTTCAAGAACCGCAACCGCCGCATCTTCATCAAGTTCCATTGCCTGCGCAACGGTTTTCTGGTCAACCGGTTCTCCGCCGGCAAAAAGAATTGCCTCGGCTATTTTTTCATACTGTTCCAGCTGCAGTTTCGTCACCCTCTTTCTTCTTTTTTCTCTTTGCTTCCTTGTTGAGTTCAACGGTGTTGTCGTCGCCGACGTTTATTCTTCCGTTCTTGATAAGTTCAAGAACAGCAAGGAACATTGCAACGCTTTCGCTTCTTGTTGAACCGGCAAAGAGTTCGTTCCATCTGAGTTTTGTGCGCCTGTAAAGGCGTTTTAAAAGGATTATCGCCCTGGAGGGCACGGATATCAGCTTTTTATGTACAACGCCGCTGAAAGCCTCTACCGGCGGCGGAAGCTTGCGCTGTTTTCTTCCAAGGGCGGAAAGATATGCCCGGAGGATATCCTCCGTCGGATGGATCCTTGTATAGGTGTTGTCCGCTTCTATCGGCATCGGATCCCTTGAAAAAATGCTGTTGCCGCAGAATTTCGATCTGAGTTCCGCCGCAACCTGCTTGCAGGCCTGATATTCGATAAGTTCTCCCTGGAGTTCCTGGCGGAGCTTTTCGCCCTCGTCATCATAACGCGGAAGAAGCATTGCGGTTTTGATATAAACAAGCCTTGCCGCCATTTCAAGAAATTCCGCCGCACCGTCAAGGTCATCGATGTTTTCGATGTCCTTAATGGATTCGGTGTATTGCTCAAGGAGTTCCGAAATGTTGATATCGCAGATATTCAGCTTGTGTTTCTGAATAAGGAAAAGCAGGAGGTCGAGAGGTCCCTCGAAGGCATCCAGCTTATAGTTAAGTTTTTCGCTCAAAATTCTATCCCCAAATTATAAAATTTATCGTGTAATAAGGAAAACCGAAATCCAGTCGATGGGTCTTGTCAAATGGTCAAGGATTCCGGTGACGGCGTTGCTGACAAAGCTGATGGGTCCGTCGAGAACGCCGAACCAGAGAGCAATCATAAGACCGATGAAAATAAAGTTTTCATACTGCATTATTTTGAAATAAATTCTCTGCGGCAGGAAATAGGTCGCAATTCTTGATCCGTCAAGGGGCGGAATCGGAATAAGGTTGAAAACGCCGAGAGTGATGTTAATTGTAATCATATAAAGCAGGAAGGTCTGGACAGTTGAAAGGAAGGCGCCGGACATTCCCATATAGCTCGGGATCATGCTGAATTTATAGAGCACCATCGAAAGGAAGGCAAGTCCGATATTGGACATGGGACCCGCAAGGGAGGAAATCATCATTCCCTTTTTCGGGTTTTCAAAATTCAGCGGATTTATCGGAACGGGTTTTGCCCATCCGAAACCGAAAAGAATTATTGCGATGGTGCCGATGGGGTCAAAATGAGCAAGAGGATTAAGGGTCAGTCTTCCCTGCCTTTCGGCGGTGTAATCTCCCATTCTGTATGCCGCATAGCCATGGGCGCATTCATGTATCGGAAGCGCGATAAGCGCAACAATAAGTCTGATTATAAGAAGATAAAGCGCGGATTGCATTCCGCCGGAAAAAACAGATGGCATTTTGTTCTCCTTAAAAATAAAGATAATTACTTAAATATATATTATATAGGAAAACTCCTTTTATTACAAGGGCGAAAAAGGTCGGTTTTTATAAAAGTGCGGTAAATTTTTTGTTACCGCAACATAAAGAATCATTTAAAATTAAAAAAATATCAAAATATTCGGAAAAATTGCTTATAAATGCTTGCATTTTTTGTGAAACTTTGTTATAATACGAACGTTGACTTTCTGATAGAACAAAGGAGGTGCCACTATGGCAAAATGTGATTTCTGCGGAAAAGGTGTCAGCTTTGGTATCAAAGTATCCCACTCCCACAGACGTTCCAACAGAACCTGGAAAGCTAACGTTCGTCGCGTAAAAGCTCTTGTTGATGGCAAACCTTGCCACGTAAATGCATGCACTCGCTGCCTGCGTTCCGGTAAAGTTAC
>JAFQBT010000004.1 GCA_017399625.1 Oscillospiraceae bacterium | reverse complement strand
CTCCGGGATACCTGTGAATCCCTCTTCCGTCAGCCTTCGGCTGACACCTTTTGCTCAGCCGCAGACGGCAGACCCCTCTGTCTGCTACGCAGACATCTCCCCTAACAGGGGAGTCTCCTCTGGGAAGGCTGATTACCTCGGCGGTTTGCGGAGGAGGAATCCCCCCGTCACGGCAAAGCCGTGCCACCCCCCTTTGACAAGGGGGCTTTTGCAAAATAAAAAAGCACCCCCTGGGGTGCTTTTTTGTTGTTCAGAAATTATTCTTCGTCATCAAAACCGGTGATTCCGGAAGAGGTGTGGTAAGCCCTCTGCGCCATGCTTTGTCTTTCGTTAAGAGCTGCGCGTTTTCTTTCATTGCTGCGGTTGAGGAGGAAAAGTCCCACAAGAGCAGCCATCACGATAACTACCGCCGCAATGACGATCCATACCCATACCGGGATTCCGCCGGAAGCTTTTCCGCTGCCGACTTCGATCTGGACAAGAAGAACCGGAGAAAGGTTTGTTACGTCGATGGAAGCGGTTGCGGTGCTTGCGGAAGCAAGGAGTTTTACCTCAACAATGGTGTTTTCGCTTGCTTTGTATGCAAAGGTGGAAAGTCCGGAAGGATCAACGATAACAAGGCGGTAAACTCCGTCTTCCTCGATGAGCTTGATATTCGCAACGGCGGATTTAAAATCGGTTTCGGGGGTATAGAGATAGGTGTTCTCGCCATCGGTCATATAATAGTCGCCCTCATATTTTCCGATGTTCATGGTGTGCACCATTGCAAGAACATAGCTTCCGTAGTTGGAAGTTGCGTCCGCCTGGGTTCCGTTGAGTTCATAGTTTACGGTGCCTTCGGCTTTTCCGTCATAAGTAAGACCGTCAACGAGAAGGGAGATATCAAAAGCCGCAAGGGCATCGCCGTCCGCAACAAATTTTGCGGCCGCATCATCGGTAACGCTGTAACCGTCGATGGGAACAATACTGATGCTGGGATTCTTTCCGATATATTCCTTGAGGAGATATTCGATTTTGGTTACCGGGATATCGCCGTTGATGCTGAACGCAAGGCTTACGGGTTCAAAAACGTCCTCTTTCGGGGTTTCCGGAACGGAAGAGCTGGAGCTGGAGGAGCTGGAGCTGCTGCTGGAAGAGGAACTGCTGGAGCTGGAGCTGCTGGGAGCTATGCTGGAGCTGGGTTTTGAAGAGCTTGCGGAGCTGGAGGGAGCAATGCTGCTGGGCGGAAGAGAGCTGCTGGAGCTGCTGCTGGAGGAGCTGGAGCTGCTGCTGGAACTGGAAGAGCTGCTCGAGGAGCTGCTGGAAGAAGAGCTGCTGGAACTGCCTGCGCTTCCGCTTTTTACCCATTTTGCGGTGAATGCAACGTTTGCGTTGGGAGCCTGGAATTTCATTCCGACTTCATAGACCTTTTCACCGTATTCCCATCCCATGAAGGTATATCCTTCATAGGTAAAGGGGTTCGGGATAAGGGTAAACTGTTCGCCGAAATCATAGGTATAGGATCTGGGGTCGCCGCCCGCTTTTCCCGGTTTGTATGTTACGGTGTAATGTTCTTTTGCGGAGGAAGAAGAACCGGAGGAACTTCCGGAAGAGGAGGAAGAGCTTCCTTCCTTTGCCCACTGGGCGGTTGCGGTTACGTGGAACTGACCGTCGTCGCCGGGAGTGCCGGTACCTTTATGGGTATAGGTGCCGCCTTCCTTGCCGATGCTCCAGCCGGTGCAGTAATAACCTTCCTTCTTGAATCCGAAACTTGCCGCGGTGGGAAGGGTTATGCTTTCGCCGACCTTATAAGGTCCCTGGTTTTTGACGGTCATGCCTTCGCCGG
Source organism: Oscillospiraceae bacterium (assembly GCA_017399625.1). Lineage (GTDB taxonomy): Bacteria > Bacillota > Clostridia > Oscillospirales > Ruminococcaceae > UMGS1668. The sequence goes on along the minus strand of JAFQBT010000004.1, from coordinate 52,199 downwards.
TGCCGGGGCTATAGGTTACGTAATAAAGGCTTCCGACGGGATTCAGGATTGCTTCGGTTTCAACTTCGAAAAGCGGAGCCGCCGTTGCAATGAGAATCAATGCAAGAAGAAGAGAAAAAATTCGTTTCACTTAAATGAAACCTCCTTATAATCTTTTTATAAAAAGATAAATTTCTACATTTAGGAGTATAGCACAAGAGGAAGAATTTGTCATGCATTTTCGGAAGAAAAAACAGAATATGGCAAATTGGAATAAAACACTTGTAAAAGCCTTTCGGTTTTGGTATAATTTGATTCAGAATTTAATAAGCCGCCGTGGTGGAATGGCAGACACAAGGGACTTAAAATCCCTCGCCCATAAAGCGTACGGGTTCGAGTCCCGTTGGCGGCACCAACAAAAAGTCCTGTTTATTTTATATACAGGACTTTTTGAATGATGTTTGCCTTCGGCAAATGATGCGGGACTTCGTCCGATGATGTTCACTTCGTGAATGATGCGCGGCTTCGCCGCATTTTTCGGCAGACATCACATCATTGCGACCAACGGGAGCAACATCATTATGCGAAGCATAACATCATTTCGCTAAGCGATACATCATTGAAAGCTTTTTTATATCAACATTATCAGAATTATTTTTATAACTTTTTTTGATAACAGAATAAAATCAATTTTTATTTTGAATGATGTTTGCCTTCGGCAAATGATGCGGGACTTCGTCCGATGATGTTCACTTCGTGAATGATGCGCGGCTTCGCCGCATTTTTCGGCAGGCATCACATCATTGCGACCAACGGGAGCAACATCATTATGCGAAGCATAACATCATTTCGCAAAGCGATACATCATTGAAAAGACTTTCTTTTTGTGATATATTGAAACGCAAGGGGGCGATTCCTTGAAAGAAAACAAACTTGCGGAACTTTCTCTCGATTTTTCTGTTGATATTATAAATCTTGTAAAAAATCTTAAAAACAGTCATGAATCGATTATTTCGAACCAGATAGGCAGAAGCGGAACAAGTATCGGAGCAAATATACACGAAGCACAATATGCCCAAGGTAAAAAGGATTTCATTTCCAAACTCGAAATCGCCCTTAAAGAGGCAAATGAAACCGGTTATTGGCTTGAACTTCTGCACAGAACCGAATATATTGATGACGAACTTTTCAGAAAACTTTCATCAAAATGCACCTCTCTGCGTGTAATGCTTATAGCATCATGCAGAACCGCAAAGGAGACTCCCGATGGACAGAACGCAGAAAACTGAAATTGTGAATATGTGCATGGTTTTTGACAAAAACCTTGTTCTGGTGGAGGATAAAATCCATTCCGAATGGGGCGGGCTGACCTTTCCCGGAGGTCACGTTGAAAAGGAAGAATCCCTTTCCGATGCGGTCATCCGTGAGGTTTTTGAGGAAACCGGGCTTGCAATCGAATCCCCGGTGCTTTGCGGAACAAAGGATTGGGTGAACGAGGACGGTTCAAGATACCTTGTTCTTTTTTACAAAACCGATAAATTCAGCGGCGAGCTGAAATCTTCGGAGGAAGGAAATGTTTTCTGGCTTCCTCTTGAGGAACTTCTTGCAAAAGAAAACCTTTCCCCGATATGAAGGATATGATAAAGGTTTTTCTCAGCGATGAGCTGAGCGAGTTTTTTTATTATAAGGAAAACGGCGTATGGAAACATAAGCTGAAATAGCGCAAAGCTCCATTGCCCCCCAATTTTTATGGTATAATTGTGAAAAAGAAATCCGATGGAGGCAGCCATATGTATAATTATATAGGACTTTCAAACGATTTTTCCCATGCAATGTTTTTCGGAATCATTGCTCTTGCGGGCGGAATTATTACGAGCAGATTATGGAAAAAAGAAAACCTTAAAAACTTTGATAAAGTTTCATGTCTGATTATCGGTATCATTTGCGCCATATATGAATTCAGCTGGGCTGCGGATAATTACGCCAAAATGCAGGAGCAAACGCCCGAATCTTATACCGGATATTTTGTAAATGAGCAGAACGCAAACAGAATTGCTTCCGCCCAGATAGAGTATTATTTTAAAAATGATTCGGGCGGAGGATATTTCCACCTTACCGGTGAGGACAAAAAATCCGTTTTTCCCGAAAGATTTGAAGCCGGTCAATGGTACACAATTTATTACGAGGATACTTCCGGCGGAAACATAATTGTCGGCGTTGAAAAAACAGATTCACCGTCCGAATGATTTTCATAAACCCGAATAATGCCAAAACGCAGACACATATAACAAAAGCACCCTTTCGGGTGCTTTTTTTGTTATGCTTCAAGTTCCGGGACTTTGAAGGATTCCTTAACGGTGATTTCGCCTTCTTCGGCGGAAACGGAGATTCCGGAAAGTTTTTTGTCCGCATTGTCAACAATAAGTTCGCAGACCTTATCCTCGATATCCTTGCGGATAACTCTTACAAGGTCGCGGGCGCCGCCTTTGTTGCCGTGGGATTTTTTCGCAATGGCTTTAAGCGCCGCGTCGTCATAGGAAAGGCTGATTCCCTTTTCCGCAAGGGGAACACGGAGTTCATCAAGCCGGAGCGCCGCAATGCGTTCATAATCCCCGACGGTAAGTTCATGGAAAACAACGATTTCGTCAACTCTTCCGATAAATTCCGGACGGAGGAACTGGGCAAGGGCTTTATAAACTTTATCCTTTTCAAGGGAATAGGAATCCCTTCCGAAGCCGAGGGCTTTTTCCTTGTTTTCGCTTCCTGCGTTGGAAGTCATAACGATTACGGTGTTCGCAAAGGAAACGGTTCTTCCGTGGGCATCGGCGATTTTTCCTTCGTCAAGAATCTGGAGAAGGATGTTCATAACGTCCGGGTGTGCTTTTTCGATTTCATCAAAAAGGATTACGGAATAGGGTTTTCTGCGGACCTTTTCGGTGAGCTGACCGGCTTCGTCATAACCTACATAGCCGGGAGGAGAACCTACGATTCTGGAAACCGCATGCTTTTCCATAAATTCGGACATATCAAGGCGGATAAGAGGATCTTCCGTCTGGAACATTTCGTTCGCAAGAACTTTTACAAGTTCCGTTTTGCCAACGCCGGTGGGTCCCACAAAAATGAAGGAAGCGGGACGGCGTCTTGCGGAGATCTGGACTCTGGAACGTTTTACCGCGTTTGCAACAAGGCGGCAGGCTTCGTCCTGACCGATAACGTGCTGCTTAAGGGTTGCTTCAAGTTCGCCGAGCTTCCGGAGGTCGCTTTCCTGAACCTTACTTGCGGGGATTCCGGTCCAGAGTTCGATAACGGTTGCAAGGTCTTTCGGAACAACTTCCGCCGCAAGGGCGATGGGTTCAAGGCGGCTGTGCTCTGCTTCAAGCTGGAGTGCTTCCGCTTTTGCTGTGGCAAGGGCTTCGTAATCGATGGTTTCCTCCTGCTGGAGAGCCTCGATTTTCTCCTGAACGGCACGGAGTTTCTGTCCGCTGATTTCGTATTCCGCAAGTTCCTTGTTCGCAAGGGCGGCGCAGGAACAGGCTTCGTCCAGAAGGTCGATGGCTTTATCCGGAAGGAAACGGTCGGTGATATATCTTTCGGAAAGGCGGACGCAGCTTTCGATGAGCTCGTCGCTTATTTTTACGTGGTGGAATTTTTCATAGTTCGGTGCAACGCCCCTGAGGATTCCGATGCTGTCTGCGATGGAAGGTTCCTCAACTGTTACCGGCTGGAAGCGGCGTTCAAGAGCGGCATCCTTTTCGATATGCTTTCTGTATTCGTTGAAGGTGGTGGCGCCGATAACCTGGAGTTCGCCTCTTGAAAGGGCGGGCTTGAGAATATTGGCGGCATTCATGCTGCCTTCGGCATCGCCTGTTCCCACAAGGTTATGGACTTCGTCGATAAAGAGAATAATATTTCCTTCGCGCTTCACTTCCTCAACAAGACCCTTCACCCTGCTTTCGAACTGTCCACGGAACTGGGTTCCGGCAACAAGGGCGGTGAGATCCAGCATCCAGAGTTCCTTTCCCGCAAGCTTTGCGGGAACTTCGCCGGAAGCGATTTTCTGGGCAATTCCTTCCGCAATGGCGGTTTTTCCGACACCGGGTTCACCGATAAGGCAGGGGTTGTTCTTTGTGCGGCGGTTGAGGATCTGGACAACCCTTCCGATTTCCCTGTCCCTTCCGATAATGGGGTCAAAGCCGCCGTTTTTTGCCTTTTCGGTAAGGTTTTCACAATAAAGGGGAAGATATTTCTTTTCCTCCGGTTTTCCCTTTTTGCCGGTTTTCTTGGGATTCTTCGGTGCTTCGTTTCCGGCGGAAGGAGCATCGTTCTGCGGCATCATCTCTCCGCCGAAAATGCTGTTGAGGAACGGAAAAGCCTGGGCTCCGCCCATTTCAAAATTGGGGTCCCCCTCTTCTTCAATATTCATCATCTGTTCGCTGATGGCATCGAGTTCATCGCCGGAAATCCCCATTTTGTTCATAAGGTCCTCAACGGGTTTTATTCCAAGTTCCTTTGCGCACTGAAGGCAAAGCCCTTCGTTAAAGGTTTTATCCCCTTCCATGCGGGTCACAAAGACCACTGCCATTCTTTTTTTGCATCTTGAACAAAGCATACTGTTCATCAAAAATCCTCCATGGAGAAAAATCTTATATTTAAAGCTGAGTTATAATCAAAAAACCGCGTTTCCGCCGCAGACGGTGAAATAAATATGGCGGAAAACGTAAGTTCCGGAGATTATTTCTTCGGAAAAATATTCCGGGAAAATTCCGGCGGAAATCACAAATTCAAGGATGAATGCGGCAACGCAAAGTTCCAGCGCGCCGTTTGCAATTCCGAAAACGCCGCCGAAAAAGCTGTTCGCCTTTCCGATTATCGGAACGTCGTTAACATATTTTGAACCGCCGGCAACAAAGGAAACCACCGCAATAAGGATAACAAGGGTGATTGCAAAAATCACCGTTTCAAGGATTGGTTCAACGATGGGGCGGACAACGCTTTCCTCAACGGAAACGGCGATGGCCGCATAATCAAGACCCACCGAATCAACAAGACTTTCCGCGGCTCCGCTGAAATCAAAAAGCAGATGGGATATTGCCGGAAGACTTTCCACCGCGGCGGTAAGTCCGTTTATAACGCTTTCGGTATCAACGGCGTTTGAGATGGACGATTCCATATTCGTAATGACCGCAGGCTGGATTGCGGTTGTATAAATCAGCGCGGCGCAGACCCTGCTCACAACAAGGGCTGCGATTATTGCACAGATATAGCCGATTGCCTGTATCGCGGTTTTTGCAAAGCCGTTTTTTGCCCCTTTGCGGATGCAGTTTATCACTATAAAAATCGCAAGGGCATCATAGATTATCGAAACAAAATTCAAAAGTCAGGCGCTCACTTTCTTTTTTCTCGCCTCCCCTGAAAGGGGAGGTGGATTTTTGTCCGTTTGCGGACAAAAAGACGGAAGGGTTTTAAAAAATCTCCTCCTTTTTATGGGGAAGGCATTTTTTATTTTTCCACTTTGCAAAGCTGGTCGCGGGTAACCGCAAGAACGGATTCCCGAAGGATTTCAACAAGCACAGCGTCTTTTTCGGATTCAAGCTTTGCAGTGCTTTCGCCCCGGTTGCTGAAAACAAAAGCCGTTCCGGAACAATAAACCGCCGTGTTGCTTTCGCTCTGGTCGGAACAGATATATTTTCCGCTTACGGAAACGTTTTTTGTTTCGCCGAAATTTCCGGTGAAGAAAAGAACGTCCGTGGCTCTCGCTTCTGTAAAGCGGTCGAAAACAACCGCCGCTCCGTCAACGCCCGGAAGATTCATACAGGCAACCGGAACGGAAGAATAGCCGTAACTTCCGAGGATTTCGCCTTCTTTGGAAATTGTCGCGGCAAGGTTGTCGCAGATAAGTTTTACGTCGCCGTCGGAATCATATTCAAGGCTTAGGACGGAGGAACCTTTGAATTCCTTTTCCGAAAGTTCAACCGCCGCCTCGGTGGTGAAAACATGGATATTTGTGACGATTTCTCCCGCTTCGTTTGCGGAAAGAGCCGCCGCCGCAACGGTTTTTGTTCTTTCGTCCGCGCTTGCGCAAACGATATATTCATCGGAAGAGGACCAGGTGAAAATTTCCTCCTTATAATCCGAATCGAAAACATGGAGCTGGGAAGCATAGCGCTGGGCTGAAGTTACAACGGAAAGCATTCCGTCCGCGGAAAGATCCGCGCTTATGATTTTATATTCAAATTCCTTTTCAAAAAGAATTTTATCGCGCATTCTTACAAAAAGCCGGTTTCCTCCCTGGTCATAAATAAGGAACCTTCTTCCGGAGGATTCCACTATCGGGTTTGCAAAATCGTGCTGGGCAGAAAGAAGCTGTTTTCCGTTTTCTGCATAAAGATAATAAACCGCATCGGTGAGAACGCCGAAATGTTCCCCGGCGGTGAAGGTATCAAGTACGTTTGTTCCGGAAATATCAACCGGAAAACCCGCTCCGGCGGAAGAGGATGAAGCGATTCTGTCGCCGATTATTCCGGCAACGTCTTCCTCAACAAAAAAATAGATTCCGGTACAGAGTATTGCCAGAAGAAGGAGCGCACCGATGAATTTTCTGTTTCGCTGGGCGGCAAATTTTTTCCGGCGCTTTTTTCTGGCAATTTCAAATTCGTTCTGTTCTTTTTTTGCCAAGAATTTTTCCTCCTTCGTTCAGGATTTTCTTTCGGTGTATTTTATAAGAGCGGTACAGACCGCTCCGCTCACCACTGCGGAAATAACCGCTTCGGTGATTCCGGCGCCGGTTATGGTTGCGGAAACAGTTGCCATAAGGGTGTTATAGGCAATATCCTTTGCGGCGGAATAGCTTTCACCGAAGAATAAATAAATTCCGCCCATGACGAGGACTGTGTTGGTCATGGAACCGCAGAATCCCGCCGCCGCGCTTGCGATTGTTTTGCTGAGTTTTATCTTTGTCAGAAGGAAGAAAACCGCCGCGGCAATAACGCCTATCATAATCCTCGGGACAAGGCTTATGACTATTGCCCAAAGGCTTCCGCTTTCTTCGCCGAAAACAGGAACGAAAGGCGAAAAAACAAAGGAAGTGAGGTTCGGCTGGATTGTGTTTTTGATAAGGCTTGTGATTCCGAAAACCCCGCCGAGAACGGCGCCTTTTTTCCATCCGAAAAGCACCGCACCGATTATGACCGGCATCTGGATGGTTGTGGCGTTGATAGCGCCGAGGGGGATATATCCCAGCGGCGTTACCGAAAGCAATATGATAAGCGCGATGAAAAGCGCCATTTTTACCATTTCGGAAGTTCTGCGGCTTTTTATCATTTGTTTTTCCTTCTTTTCAGAAAATTATGTAATTATATATTATACTACTGTTATCTTTATATAGCAAGTTTTTGCACGGTTTCTGTCCTTCAATCATTTTGTTTTATAAAAAGCGACCGAAAAACATAAGCAGCCAAGCGCAAGAAGAAGCGAAGAAATTATTCCTTCGCCGGTATTTACGATATGGTTTATTGTTCCCGCAAAAAAGCAAAGCGAAGCCAGAGCGAAAATAACGCAGAGCAATTTGTTTTTATTTATTCTCATGATCAGCATCTCCCATAAATTTCAGTGTTTTTTAGAATATCATTGTGATTACCGTAGGGGCGGATATTATCCGTCCGTTTTATAAGGCGGCGATTTCCGGAGGAACACCTCATCCGTCTTTTGCCTTCGGCAAAATCCACCTTCCCCTCAAGGGGAAGGCTCAAACTGCTGCTTCTTCAAGAAGCCTTTGGATATTCATGGAAAGGGCGGCATTTTCCGGTTTATCAAGCCGGGGATCGTCCAGAAGAATTTCCGCCGCGGCTTTTTTTGCAAGTTCAAGGAGTTTTATGTCGGTCATCATATCCGCCATTTTGAGCATCGGAAGACCGCTCTGTCGGAAGCCGAAAAAGTCGCCGGGTCCCCGGAGCTTAAGGTCCTCCTCGGCGATTTTAAAGCCGTCGGTGGTTTTTGCAATAACCTCAAGGCGGCGCCTTGTTTCGGGATTTTTGCTTCCGGAAATAAGGATGCAGTAGCTCTGCTCCTTTCCTCTGCCGACCCTTCCCCGGAGCTGGTGAATCTGGGAAAGACCGAAACGGTCGGCATTTTCAATTACCATGCAAACCGCGTTCGGAACGTCAACGCCGACTTCGATAACGGTTGTGGAAACGAGAACCTGGAGTCGGTTTTCCGCAAAGGCCTGCATGACCCGCTCCTTTTCCGCGGGTTTCATTCTTCCGTGGAGAAGTCCCACGTTGCAGTCAACAAGCTCCTGTCCGGCAATCTGTTCCGCCAAATCCGCCGCCGCTTCCAGCGGAAGGGAATCCTCATTCCGTTCAACAAGGGGGCAGACGATATAGCTCTGTTTGCCCTCCTTTGCAAAATTCCGGACAAAATTCAGCGCCCTCTGGGAAAGTTCCGGCTCGACGAGATAGGTTTTTACCGGGATACGGTTTTTCGGCATTTCGTCCAGCACCGAAACGTCAAGGTCACCATAAAGAACAAATGCAAGGGTTCGCGGAATGGGCGTTGCGGACATAACTATCGTATGGGGCGCCTTGCCTTTTTTGCCGAGGGCGGTGCGCTGGCGAACACCGAAGCGGTGCTGTTCATCGGTGATTATAAGGCCGAGATTTTCAAATTCAACGTCCTCCTGAATAAGGGCGTGGGTTCCGGTCACAACGGTTATTTCGCCGGATCTGATCGCCTCTTTAACCGCGGCTTTTTCCGAAACCTTCATGGAACCGGTGAGCAGACCCACCTTTATTCCGAAGGGAGCGAACATTTTTTCAAGGGTTGCCTTATGCTGGGAAGCAAGCACCTCCGTCGGCGCCATCATTGCGCTCTGGAAACCATTTTTTGCCGCAAAATACATGCAGGAAGCAGCAACAGCGGTCTTTCCGGAACCGACGTCACCCTGAATAAGTCTGCTCATGGGAACACTTGAGCACATATCCTTTTTGCATTCGGCGATAACGCGTTTTTGAGCACCGGTCAGCTCAAAACCGAGGAAACCGGCGAATTCCTCCGTGCTCATATCTTTGAATGCGTTGCCTTCCGCCTTTCGGTTTTTGCCTTTTGCAAGGCTCATGCCAAGGGTGAATCCGAGAAACTCCTCGAAGATAAGGCGTCTTTTTGCCTTTTCAAGGTCCGCCGGACCGGAAGGAAAATGGATATTCCGTATTGCTTCCGCTTTTGAGCACAGGTCATATTTTTTGAGCACGGCGGTGCTCAGGGTTTCTTTTATAAGGTGGCCGCAGTTTTCAAGGGCGGTTTTCATCTGGGCGGAAACCATTTTTGAGGAAAGCCCCTCCGTCAGGGGATATTGCGGCAGAAAACCGCTTTCCTTCGGGGAAATCACTATCGGCGAATTCATTTCGCCTCCGGTAAGCCTTTTTGTAAAATCGCCGTAAAAGATATATTCTTCGCCGATTTCGAGGGCATCGACGGTATATTTTGCGTTGAAAAAGGTTATATGCAGATCCCGCTCCATATCCGTTGCCCGGACTTTTGAAACGGTAAGACCTTTACGTATAAGCCTTGTCTGTCCTTTCTGGGTAACTGTCGCCCGGACTGCGCATGGAAATTCCGCGGAAGCATCCTTTATGGAAAGGCTTCCGGTAAGGTCAAGATATCCCCGTGGATAATGCTCCAGAAGTTCGCCGATATTGTTTATCCCGAGCTTCTGATAAAGCTTTTCGCGCTTTTCTCCAACGCCCTTCAGCGCGGTGAGCGGCGAGCTGAGATCCATAAAAAAACGCCTCCTTTCCCATTATGATTTAATCTTACAACATCTGCCGAAAAAAACAAGGCTTTTTTTGTTAACAATATTTTATTAATAAAAACGGCGGGAGCAAGCCCCCGCCCTACATTTTTAATTTTCTCAGATATGCTTTCTGCTCATCGGTGATGCGATAGCTTTCAACCGCTTTCTGAATGGCTTTGTTATGGGTCCATTTTTCAAGCCGGCGGTTTTCGATGAAAGGCAGTACCTCTCTGTAATTTTTCGCAAGCGCCGTTGCGAAATACCAGGCCTGCATCATCCGGATATAATATTCCTCCGATTTGATTTCTGCAACCCGCTCCGCATATTCCGGGCGAAAATCTTCGCCGAGGAAATGCTCCATCAGCATTTTTATTCCGAACCGGACGGAATAGGTATCCTCCGCTAAAAGCCATTTTTCGATTTGCTCCGGAAGTTCCGCTTTGTGCTTTCTGAAAATTTTCGGCGACATGGAATCGCAGGTCGCCCAGTTATCCACGAAGGGCAGAAATTCCGTGACTTTTTCCGCGGCTTTTTCGTAATCGGTTATAAATTCCAGCAGGAATGCATGGAGGTTGTTTTCCTCGTAATAATAATGCGGAAGATTTTTGAGAAACTCCTCCGCCTGCGGTGTTTCGGAAAATTCCTTTGCAAATTTCCGCAGAACGGGGGTTCGGATTCCGATTATTTTTTCCTTCGGAACGGTGGGCATAAGTCCGCTCTGGAAATCCCGGTATTTTTCATCCGCCATTGAAAAAAGAATTTTCTTCAAATCGGTCACGGTATCACCTCGCTTTCCGTTATTATAACACCCCGTGGGTTGATTTTCCACCCTTCTGTCATGGCATACGCCATGGGACACCTCCCCTGACAGGTGAGGAAACTCAAAGAAAAACACCGCGGTGGCTCAATTCCGCGGTGCTTTCCGTTCTCAATAAAGGCTCTATGGAACAGCGGCGAATGCCGCCGCTTTTTATTTTTCCCTGTGTTCACAGCAGCTGCATGCGCAGCCGGTGTTTTTTGCGCTGCAGGAGCAGCCATCGGGGCATCCGATGCATTTTTTGCCGCTTTTCTTTGCCTTATAGACATACCAGCCGGCAAGACCGATTATTACGGCAAGAATCACAATAATAATAATATCTTCCATTATGACTGTTCCTTTCTTTTAAAAAATTATACTTTTTCCTTTGCAAGGCGGCTTTCGGCGGTTACGCAAAGATACGCAACAACGGAAATCATTGCAGCAACAGTTACGATTCCGGGAACGAATCCTGCGCCAAGGGTGCCTTCGGTGATAAGGGTTCCGATCTGATATACGAGGAAACCGACGGTATAACCGGTTGCCATCTGAAGACCGATTCCGCCCCAGAGCCATTTTGCGCTCTTCATTTCGGAGTTCATTGCGCCGATTGCAGCGAAACAGGGCGGAGTGAAAAGGTTGAACATAAGATATGCAAGAGCGGCGGCTTTTGTGATTGCGAAAACGCCGGCAACCTCTGCGCCTGCGCCTTCCATAAGTTCAAGTTCTTCGGTGTCGATGAGGTTTTCAAGTCCGACGAAGCAGACCGCAAGGGTTCCGACAACGTTTTCCTTTGCGATGAATCCGGTAACTGCCGCCGCGGCAAACTGCCATGAAAGAACGCCGACAATCGGAACAAGGATATATGCAACGGGGTTTGCGATGGAAGCGAGGATGGAAGCATCCGCGCTTTCGGCAACGTTGAAGCTCCAGTCGAAGGTCTGCATTATCTGAACGGCGGTGTTGCAAAGGAGTATGATGGTTGCGGCTTTTACGATATATGCCCAGCCGCGGCTGCACATGGATTTTACCGCTCTGCCAAGGCTCGGAACCTTATATTCCGGAAGTTCGATGATAAAATAGGATTTTTTTGCTTTGTATCCGGTGATTTTGTTGATGAGAAGCGCGCCGAAAAAGATTATAACGATTCCCACAAAATACATAAGGGTTCCCACCCAGGAAGCGTCCTCAAAGAACACGCCGGCAAAAAGTGCGATTACCGGGAGTTTTGCGCCGCAGGGCATGAACGGAGCAAGCATTGCGGTGGCTCTTCTTTCACGTTCGTTACGGATGGTACGGCATGCCATAACGCCGGGAATTGCGCATCCGGTTCCGATTACAAAAGGAATTACGGATTTTCCGGAAAGACCGACTTTTTTGAAGATGGGGTCAAGAACAACGGAAGCTCTTGCCATATATCCGCAGTCCTCAAGAAGCGCAATGAGGAAATACATCACCATAACAAGGGGAAGGAATCCGACAACTGCGCCGACGCCGCCGATCACGCCGTCAACAAGCAGCGCATAGAGAATGGGGCTTGCGCCGGAAAGCATTTCGCCCACCCAGCCCTGGAAAGTTTCGATCCAGCCCACGAGGATATCGGCGATGAGGACGCCAAGACCTTTTTCGTGCTGGGAAATCATGAAAACAAGCCACATGACAAGGGCAAAAATCGGGATTCCAAGCCATTTGTTGGTGAGGATATCGTCGATTTTATCGCCGGTGTTTCTGCGGTTGGTAAAAACTTTTCTGGTTTCAACTTCTTTTACGATTCTGTTCACGAACTCAAAGCGTTTTCTGTCCGCGGCAAGAACTTCTTCCTTGCTGGAAAGGTCGATATTTCCCTGTTCATAGGGTGCTTTCTGACCTTTTCCGGCTTTTTCAACCGCGGTTTTAACAACTTCCTTAAGTCCTTCTCCGGCGGTGGAGGTTGTGTTGACCACCGGGCAGCCGAGTTTTTCGGAAAGGAGTTTTGCGTCGATTTTTGTTTCTTTCTTTGCGTTTACGTCCGCTTTGTTAAGAGCAACAACAACCGGGATTCCAAGTTCAAGAAGCTGGGTTGTGAAGAAAAGGCTTCTGGAAAGGTTTGTTGCATCAACGATGTTGATGATAACGTCCGGATTTTCGTTTTTTACGTAATCGCTTGTAACGCTTTCTTCGGAAGTGAAGGGCGACATGGAATATGCACCCGGAAGGTCAACGGCAATAAGTTCCTCCGCTCCCTCGTAATATGCTTTTTTGATGGGGTGTTCTTTCTTTTCAACGGTAACGCCCGCCCAGTTTCCGACTTTTTCGTTTCGTCCGGTGATGGCGTTATACATTGTTGTTTTGCCGCTGTTAGGGTTTCCCGTAAGCGCAATTCTCATTAACGTGATGCTCCTTTTTATGGTAAAAATCAAAAATAAAACAAAATAGGTTAGGAAAGGCTAACTCAAACGCGGAAAGCGATTGATTTTTTTCGCTTACGCCCGGGGGCTATCAGATTATGATAGCTTCCGCAAGCTGGTTATCTATGCTGTATCTTCCGTCCTTGATGGAAACGGTGCAGCCGCCCTTGCGGTGGGTAATAACCGTTATGGGTTCGCCGCTGTAGCATCCAAGGGAGAAGAGGAACGCATTGAGTTCTTCATCGTCGGTTTCGATCGAGCGGATGATATACTCTCTGCCTTCTTCAGCAGCTTTTAAGTTCATGCATATCACCTTCCCTGAAAAAATAATAGCAGTTAGGCATAACTAACCGGGTTTCTGAAATAAAAGTTAGGATATCCTAACCGGATTACAGTATATCACTAATGCACAAGTCTGTCAAGGGTTTTTTGGTAGTTTTTTCATAAAAAAAGGAACGGAGTTTTTCCCCGTTCCTTTTCTTCTTTAATAAAGCGGATAGTTTCCCTGGATTTTCCGGATGCTCCGGGCAATATCAATCATAGACATAAGTTCATAATCGCCCTCCACACAAATATAAAGCTCTCCGTTGCTCCATGTCATCATGCTGTAAAAATCATCATACAGATTATAGCATGATTTTGCGTCGCAGCCGCTTATGGTAACATCAAAATTATATTCCCATTCCCGCTCACCGATTCCGAAATCCGTTTCCTCATAGGAGAATTTCAGAATAATCTTTTTTCCGAGAAGTTCATAGGTATGAACACGGATTCCGTCAATCCATTCCGCGCTGATAAGCTTTGCGCCATAGGGCATATATGTCGGCGCCCAGGAATCGGCCCAGTCATAAAGTTCCACATCAACAAATTCATTGGTTTTCGGTTTCCGCTCTGTATTCCAGACAACCCTCTGGAAATCCGAAAGAGGAAGATTACTTTCAAATCTTAACCATGTATCCTCGAAAACATATTCCGTTTCAAGAACCTCACCTGTCTGGGCATAGGTCACCGCTATGTCCGTTCCGTTGTCATATTGATATTTTGTAAGCGGCATAGTGCCGGTCGCTCCCGCATGCGGATGCTCAAAATCTATTATTCTTTCATCAAAAGGATCCATTCCGGAAAAATCAAAAGGCTCGGCATCAACTTTTTTCTGCTCAAAAAGAACGTAATATTTTCCGTCCTCATAGCGGAAGGAATGTTTTCCGTTTTCCTCGGAAATATCAACAATTTCAAATTCATACCAATCCGGAAGGTATGTGATCCATGCGCCTTCCCAGTTATAAAGATCATAATCCGAATTTTCGCTTATAATCGGCGCATATTCCATGCTTTCCGCAACTTTTATAAGTTCTTCCTTCGGAGCAGTTCCGTAAACCCTTATCATAACGTACCAATCCGGTTCAAAAAGAACATAGGTGATTCCGTTTTCGGTTTTGATTTCCGCGGAATATTCGTTTATTTCATCGTAATAAAATATCGGATTCATTGAATGATAACCGCTCAGCCCGTCGGAATAACGCTCCTCGATTTTTATATAGCTTGTTCCGCTGTCGAAAGTTACGGTTCTGATATAGGAAAAATCTTCAACAGCCTCTTTGATATCATAGTCCGCCTCGTATCCATCCGGCATATAGGTGGGTATCCACGCGTCTTCCCAATAGAAATAATCAAAAGCGATATATTTTTGCCAATCGTAAATAATTTCTTCCTTTTCAATGCCGGGGTTTACTCTCAGTCCCCTTGCAACTTTTATGATATCCTCTTCCGTAGCAGTCCCACGAACGCTAAGAAGCCAGATTCCGCAGGACCAGGTAACGCTTGTTATTTCATCTTTCTGAACAAGGATTCCCTTGCTTTCGCCGATTCTTACAACCTCAACTTTCTGAGCGCGTTCGGTATCAAGGTGCGACGCTCCGTTTTCGCTCTGGCTGATATGAAAATATGTTTCGCCGTTGCTGTAGGAATACTGCCCAAGCTCCTCATCCTTTTCATATCCTTCCGGCATGAATGTCGGAGCAAATCCGCAGTCATCGCCGTAACTTTCAAGGTCGAAGAAAGCCTCCTTGTTTGCGGAAGCGCTTACGGAAGTATGGGTATCATGCCTTACGGCGTTGAGTGAATAGAGATAATCCGCAATGCTTTCCCGAACTTCCGCCGAAGCAACAACGGATGTTCCGAGAGAAACCGCCGCCGCAAGAACAACCATTGCCGCCGCGGTGATTACCTTTTTTGATGCGGAAAAGAAAAAACGAAGTCCGTTTTTCATTTTGTTCCGGCGGATAAGCTTTTTTATCTCTTTTTTCCGCTTCTCCGCGGTTTCCGAATCCAGAGCGGCATTTTTTGAATTTTCCTGCCTTATTTTTTCGCTTTCCAGTTCCGAATAGCGGAGCATAACTTTTTTGAAAACAAAATCCTCATATTCTTCCCTGATATCCATATTTGAAAGTCTGTGTTTTTTAACGCTCATTTTTCCGCACCCTCTTTCATAATGGCATAGGCTTTTCTTCTTGCACGGAAAAGCCTTGTCCGAACTCCGGCGGGGGTTATTCCAAGAGCTTTTCCGATTTCCTCATCGCTCATTTCAAGGATATATTTATCTTCCAGAACGGTTCTGTCATTTTCCGGAAGAAGGCTCAGCGCCTTTGCGATTTCGTCGATTTCCTCGTTTTTTATATAAACGTCCTCCGGAAGGGCGCTTTCGTCCTTTATCCATTCAAGGCTGTCGTCCTCGTCAATAAGAAGGGTATGTTCCCGGCGGACCATTCTTTTTCTTATCTTCGACATGGAAGAGTTCCGCACCGCCGCCATAAGATATGACGGAAGTTTTTTCGGGTCAACGGACATAACCGTTCCGACCCTTTCGATAAGGTCCAGAAAAATATCCTGGATAACCTCCTCCGCGTCCTCCTCGTTTTCAAGCATTGCTTTTGCCTTGCCCAGCATTATATCGTAATATTTTATGTAAATTCCGGTCATGAAATCCCGGGCATAATCATCCTCCATGGCGGCAATGGCCATTGCAATCATCAGTATCACCCCAAAAGATTGTATTTATCAAATAATACCACTGTTTTCTCTTTTCCTCAAGCCGAAAGTATCATCTGTTTATAAAGTATCGCAAGATGCTGTTTTTGTTTCAGAAAAGCAACGGTTTTTCCGGATTTTACCGAAAAAACGCCGTGTTCCAAAACCCTTGTCAAAGCTTTTTTAATATTGTATAATATTATTTCAGCATACCCTTTTATAAAGGAGGATGAAAATGAAGGCTGCTTTTTTCACCCTTGGATGCAAGGTAAATCAATACGAAACCCAGATTATGGAACAGGCTTTTTCGAAAGCCGGTTTTGAAATAGTCGATCCGGAAAGCGGCGCGGATGTTTTTGTAATCAATTCATGCACCGTTACCGGAACAGGCGACAGAAAATCCCGCCAGATGGTCAGGCATTTCCGCCGCAAAAATCCGAACGCGGTCATCGCCCTTACCGGATGTTATCCCCAGGCTTTTCCGGAGGATGCTTCCGCACTTCTTGAAGCGGACGTTGTAACCGGTTCCGCGGACAGAAGCCAGGTTCTTCCGGCGATTCTTGATGCCCTTGACGGAAAGCGGGTCGTTCATATAACTCCCCACGAAAAATTCGAGGAATTTGAACCCATGCAGGCCAGCGGAATGCTTGACCGCACCAGAGCTTTTGTAAAGATCCAGGACGGCTGTGACAACCGCTGTTCCTACTGCATAATTCCGAAGGCGCGCGGTCACGTCCGTTCAAAACCGCTCAAGGATATCGAGCGGGAACTCGAAAGCCTTCTTTCCCACGGATACACAGAAGTTGTTCTTGCGGGAATCAACCTTCCCTTCTATGGAAGGGATCTCGGGCTCGGGCTTATCAACGCGGTTGACCTTTCCTGCGAAATAATGCCGAGGGTCCGCCTCAGCTCCCTTGAACCGGAACTGCTGACACTTGAGGATATCCGGCGCCTTGCGAAGCTTCCGAACTTCTGCCCCCAGTTCCATCTTTCCCTCCAGAGCGGATGCGACCGCACTCTTAACAGAATGCGCCGCAGATACAACACCGCAATGTACCGGGAAGTTGTTGAAAACATCCGGAAATATTTCCCGAACGGCGGGCTCACCACCGACGTGATAGTCGGATTCCCCGGCGAAACCGAGGAGGATTTTGAGGAATCCTGCCGCTTTATCGAGGAAATGGGCTTTGCAAAAGTTCACGTTTTCCCCTATTCCAGAAGAACCGGAACGGACGCCGCGGATATGCCCGACCAGGTTCCCAATTCGGTCAAGACCGAACGCGCCGCAAAAATGGCGGAACGCGCCGAAGCTGTCCGCCGGAAATTCCTTGAGGAACAGGTCGGAAAAACCGAATCCGTCCTCATCGAATCCGTTATCAGGGACGGCATGATGAACGGTTACACCATGAACTATACCCCCGTTGTGATTCCGGCGGTAAAGTCCCTTCTCTGCACCGTTCAGGAGGTTGTTATAACCGGCGTTTCCGGCGACGTTTGCACCGGAAGAATCAAAAATCCGCCGGTGGGATATGACCCCATGGGGATGTTCGATTGATTTCAAAAACGGCGGAAACCGCATGCTTCCGCCGTTTTTCTGATATTGAAAAAATTTTTAAAAAAATTTTAAAAAAAGTGTTGACATTTTGTCCTCACTCGTGTATAATAATCAACGTTGACCCCACAAGGTCATTGTGGCCCGGTAGTTCAGCTGGTTAGAACGCTAGCCTGTCACGCTAGAGGTCGAGGGTTCGAGCCCCTTCCGGGTCGCCACTTTTGCTGATGTAGCTCAGTAGGCAGAGCACTTCCTTGGTAAGGAAGAGGTCATCAGTTCGAATCTGATTATCAGCTCCATCAAGCCGCTACATCAAGCGGCTTTTTGCTATGTTGGAGCTTTTACATAGATGAACTTCGCTTGGGATCGGTCCCCTGCGGAGTTATTTTTTTGCAAAAAATTGCGGTGTGCCTTCCGGCGCACCGCTTTTTTTATAGTCTTACAGTAAATTTCGCGCCGCCTTCCGGACGGTTTTCCGCAAAAACCTCGCCGCCGGAAAGGGCAAGGATGTTTTTCACCAGCGCAAGGCCAAGGCCGTTGCCCTCCTCTTTATGGGAAGAATCGCTCTGATAAAATCTGTCAAAAATATGCTCGATGGAATCCGGGTCGATTCCCGGACCGCAGTCCTCAACGGTGCAGATTATTCCTCCATCTTCCTCATAAAGGCGGATTTTGAGAAGCCCATCCTTCGGGTTGAACTTCACAGCGTTTCCGATAAGGTTGTTCCAGACATGGAACATAAGGTTTTCATTGCCTTCGTATTCAATTTCCTCAAGGTCGATGTCCAATTCGATATCCTTTTCCTCCCATTCCCGCTCGAAGGCAAGAACTGACTGGCGAAGCTGTTCATCAAGGCGGTATCTGGTAACATTCGACTGTATCGCCTTGTTGTCAACCTTCGAAAGCAGAAGAATGTTGCCAACAAGGGTTGAAAGCCGGCGGGTATTGAAAAGGATTTTTTCGGTGTAAACTTCCTCTTCCGGATTGCAGTCCGGATTGCTCTGGAGAAGGGTTGCATAACCCTCGATGGCGTTGATGGGCGTTTTGAATTCATGGGAAACGTTGGAAACAAAATCCGTCTGCAAAATTTCCGTTGCGCCAAGTTCCTTCGCCATAAGGTTGAAGTTGGAATACATATCCTTTATTTCACGAAACGGGGTTTTTGTTTCAAGCCGGATATCAAAATTCCCTTTCGAAACCTCGTGCATTCCGTTGCTGAGCTTTGTAATCGGTCCGAAAAACAGTTTTCCGAGGAAAAACGTAATAATATAACCGATTATTATGTTGAAAGCCACAACCCAGATAAGCAGAAGGGTTGTTTCCTTCACCTGAAGAAGGGCGCTTACCAGAAGAGTGAGAGCCGCGGAAGCCACAAAAGTCACCGCAAGCCCCGCCATTACAACAAGAGTGAACCAGAGCCTTGTGCTCCGGCGGATGATTCTTCCTGTTTTTTCGATTTCCTTTATCTTCATGCTTTCACAACCTTATATCCGACTCCCCGGATTGTGACGATTTTAAAATCCGGGTTGTCGCGGAATTTTTCCCGGAGCCTTCCGATATGTACGTCAACGGTGTGTGTTTCGCTTTCGCTTTCATAACCCCATATATCGTCCATAAGCTGCTGGCGGGTAAAGATTTTTCCCGGGAAGGATGCCATTTTATAGAGCAGCATAAATTCCTTCTGGGGAAGGACCATGCTTTCCTTCGGGGTTGTAACGGTGAGAGAATCGCATTCCATAACGGTGGAACCGATGGTCTGGCGCCGTTCGTGGATCATCTGCGCTCTTCTTAAAAGCGCTCCCACCCGGAGCACCATTTCATTGATGTTCACCGGCTTCACCATAAAATCGTCCGTTCCGGAAAGGAATCCAAGGCGCATGTCGTCAAAAGCGTCCTTTGCGGTTATCATCATAACCGGAACATTGCTTCCGCTTTCCCGAAGGGTGCTGACCAGTTCATAACCGTCCATCACCGGCATCATGATATCCGAAATCAGAAGGTCATAATAATCCGCGTCAAGAGCTTCCAGCGCTTCCTTTCCGTCGGAAACCCCTTTTACGGAATATCCGTTCTTCGTGAGCACGTGCTGAAAAAGCTGGAGAAGCTCCCGGTCATCCTCGGCAATCAATATTTTAAACATAAGGCAGATTCCTCCTTATAACCAATCTTTTCCTTTATTATAATGCCACAAATTAAAATCCGTGTAAACAAAAGTTCAATTTTTGTTGATAATTGCCGCAAAAAGACCGTGCTCAAACCTGAGCACGGCTCTTTTTATCTCTTTTCGGTTTTATCAAGAAGTTTTTTATATGGCATAAGCATGCCTTCGTTCATTCTGTTTCCCATCTTCGCTTTGATTTTCGGGTTTCCGATCATTGCGCCGACCGCATACATCGCAAGCATTCTCGGCCATTTTTTCTGAGGAAAATCATACTGCCCGTGGGATTTATAGAATTTATGGTCCGCCTTCATCATACCCTGCATCTGCCAGATAAGGTCCCGGAAAATTTTCATTCCGCCGATTCCGTAAAAATTCTGCGGCGGGACATATTTGTTTTCAATGGCATAGGAAAGGGTTTTTGCAAGGCGGTCGATTTCATAATCCGGGTCGGATTCATCCGTCGCAATTCCCGCAAGGAAGTTTCCGCCAACCTGTGCCCTTGCCTCAATTATCATCCGGAGGTTCTCCTCTTCGGAAAGATTTCCGGAAACAAGATAGCCGAAGGGCATTCCCATGGTGACTGTGCGGTGTCCGTTGCAGAACTGGCGGTCGTCATACATCTTGAAAAGCGCGCCCATGCTGTGGTCTTTTACGGTGAAGGCATAAACAATCGCTTCGCCGGTCTGGAGTTCATTCCGGAGGAAATCGTCGAACCCGTCCTTATATACGCATTTTCCGGAAACAGCGCAACCAAAGCAGCCGAGGCAGCCTCCGCTGAAAGGAAAATCCCGAAGGTTGACAACCCTTGTTTTCCTCGGAAGAACGGTGCAGAAGCGGCTTATCATTGCGGAAAGCTGTTTATTTTCCGGCTCGCAGTCGGTAATAATAACAACGTCGCCGGATTTTTCCGCTCCGGAATTTTCCGGCAGGGAAACGGAAACATTCTTCGGTGCGGAAGGTTTTTTCGGCGCGGTTTCGGAAAAACCGTTTTCCACATTCCAGCAGACGTAATCAAAAAATTCTCTTGCTTCCTTCTGCCCTTTTTCGGAAAGAAGGTCATCCATATCCGCGGAAAGGCCTTTTATATATTTCATCCCGAGGTCAAAGCAGTTGTCCCGGATGTAATTGTGGGCGGTTATATCATAAAAATGCTTCGAGGTTGAAAGCTGGGTGGCAAATTTTCCGGAAAGGTCAATTCTGCTCGCCTTTAAAAGTTCAATAAATCTGTGAAGCTGGCAGGGCGCAACAAAGGTATAGACCGGATAGGAAAAGATTATCAGTTCCGCTTTTTCAACCGCTTCCCATGCGGCGGAAAAATCCTTTTCAAGCGCTTTTATCCTCTGCCCCGCATCCAGAACGGAAAATTCATGCTCCGGATAAAGCTTTTCAAGATATTTCATCGTCTGGAGGGTGATGCTGAATTTCCCTTTCGGGCTTCCGTTGATTACAAGAATTTTCATTTATAAAAACCTTTCGTTATAAAAATATCCTCCCCGGTCAGGGGATGTTTTTATATATCAAGCACGTATGCAAGAAGAAGGTTCGTTGTGTTGAGCAGACCGGAAATATGGGTTCTTTCCATTCCGTGGCTGCACCATACCGCCATTCCGAAAGTTCCGGCGCGGAGGTTGTTTCCCGCTCTTACTGCGGCGGTGGCGTCGGTTCCGTAATGATAATAGATATCCACTTCGTAATCGCACTCCGCTTTTTCCGCGTAATTGATAAGGCGGTTGGTGAGTTCGTAATCATAGGGTGCGGCGGCGTCTTTTCCGCAGATGGAAACGGCGTATTCGTTGCCGTCATAACCGGGACCGATAAGGCCGATGTCTATGGCGACATATTCGGAGACCTCCGGCGGAACATAGGTGCCGCCCATGCCGATTTCCTCGGAATAGGGGAACGCAAGGATCGTTCTGTATTTCGGTTTAAGCTTGTTTTCGGTGAGGTATTTGAGCATTGCGAAAACGCAGGCAACGGCGCCTTTGTCGTCGATGAAGCGGGATTTGATATATCCGTTTTCGGTCACCTGGCATCTGGGGTCAACGGAAATAAAATCTCCGTGGCGGATTCCAAGGGCTTTTACGTCCTCCTTGCTGGAAACTTTTTCATCAAGGATGACCATCATTGTGTTCTCATCCCGGGGAAGGGTTCTTGCGTCGTCAAAAACGTGAACGGAATGGCTTTGGCAGGCGAAAAGACCGGTATATTCCCTTCCGTCACGGGTGTGGATTGTAACGGTTTCGCCCTCATAGCTGTTATAGCTGACTCCGCCGAGCTGACGGACGCGGATCATGCCGTCCTTATCAATGGTGCGGACGACCATTCCGAGAGTATCGGGATGCGCACCGACCAGAACGGTTTTTGAATTATCCTCGCCCTCAAGTGTGATATAAGCGGTGCTTTTGTTGTCATAGGTCACCTTATGACCGAATTTTGCGGCATATTTTTCAAGAACCGGGTTCATCTTTACGTAATAGCCCACGGGGCTCGGTACGTTTACAATATCCTTAAAGCAATCGATAATGAATTTTTCGTCAACATTGAATTTCATGGTTTTTTCTCCTTCCGGATTTTTATATATCCATTATAGTACACAAAATTTCACGTTTCAAGTGCGGAAAGCCGACTTTTTGACTCCTTGACAAAGGGCTTTTAATAATGTTAAATATAATATGTAAAATCGGATTTTAAGGAGATTTTAAATATGAAACTTATAATCGCATCCAACAATGCCCATAAACTTGTTGAAATGAAAGCAATTCTCAGCCAGTATTTCGATGAAATCCTCTCTCTTCGGGAAGCGGGAATCGACCACGAAACCATCGAGGACGGCACCACCTTCCTTGAAAACGCGGAGAAAAAGGCAAGGGAAATTGCCGAAATCTCCGGCTGCTGCGCCATAGCCGATGACAGCGGAATCTGCGCGGATGCTCTCGGCGGCGCTCCGGGAATTTATTCCGCAAGATTCTGCGGACGCCACGGCGACGACGAAGCAAACAACAGGCTCCTTCTCGAAAAGCTTGAGCACGAGAAAAACCGCCGTGCTCATTATACCTGCGCCATCGTGCTCGTTTATCCGGACGGAAGAAAAATCTCCGCCGAAGGCTATCTCCACGGCGAAATAACCGAAAACCGCGCCGGAACAAACGGTTTTGGTTATGACCCCTATTTCTATCTTCCGGAATACGGCTGCACAACCGCGGAGCTTGACCCGGAAATCAAAAACAAAATCAGCCACCGGGCAAACGCAATAAAAGCCCTTGTTGAAAAACTGGAGAATCAATAAAATCCATGTCACCGAATCTTCTTCTGATTTTTGAACTTATCGGAACCGTTGCCTTTGCCGCCTCCGGCGCAATGGTCGGTCTTTCGAAAAAAATGGATATTTTCGGAATCGCAGCCCTCGGAACCGTAACGGCGGTTGGCGGCGGAGTTATCCGTGATCTGGTGCTCGGCAACACCCCTCCCGCAACTTTCCAAAATCCCGTCTATGCCCTTACGGCAATTGCGGTTTCAATAATCCTTTTTGTTCCGGCGGTGCGGCGTTTTCTTTTCAAAAAGCAAAGCGCCTATGATAAAATAATGCTCCTGATGGATTCCCTCGGCCTTGGAATTTTCACCGCCGTCGGAATCGAAACCGCCTTTCTTTCCGGAAACACCGGGATTTTCCTGCTGGTTTTCGTTGGAATGATAACCGGCACCGGCGGCGGAATAATCCGCGATATCCTTGCCGGGAACACCCCATATATCCTCGTGAAGCATTTTTACGCAACCGCTTCGCTCATCGGTGCGGCGGCGTTCATCCTTCTCTGGAACTTTTTCGGTCAGTCCTTTGCTTTTGCGGGCTGCATAATCACCGTTCTTGTCCTGCGGCTTCTTGCGGCAAAATTCCGCTGGAGCCTTCCGAAGGCGAATGACGAAACATGATATAAAAAAACAAAAGCCCTCTTTTTTTCGCCGAAGGGGGCTTTTTTGCAAAAAAATTTTTAAAATTGCCTGAACATTTTCTTCCCCCGATGCTACTTTATGGATGAAGGCCTTTGTAAGAAAGACGGAAAGGAGGACGGATTTTTTTGGAAGACCGCGAATTAATCGAACTTTATTTTAAACGCAGCGAAGATGCAATCCCGGAAACGGAACGGAAATACGGTGCCTATTGCCTTTCGGTTTCGAAAAACATCCTTGGAAGCGAAGAGGACGCAAAGGAATGCCTCAACGATGTTCTTCTTGCCCTCTGGAACAGCATTCCGCCCCTTTGTCCGGATTCTTTTTCCGCCTATACCGGAAAAATCGCAAGGAATATTTCCCTCGGCCGCTTCCGGAAAAACACAGCCGAAAAACGCGGCGGAACGGAAACTTCCGCGGTTCTTGATGAAATTTCGGAATTTGTTTCCGGAACCGAAAACCCGGAAAAGGAAACGGAAGAAAAGGAGCTTATTGCGGCAATAAACACCTTCCTTTCGGAAATCCCGAAGGAAAAACGAAAGATTTTTGTTGCCCGCTATTGGTTTTTTGAAAGCACGGAGGAAATTTCCGCAAAAACCGGCAAAAACAAATTTTTCATCCATAACACCCTTGCCCGGACCAGGGCAAAGCTTCTTAAATACCTCAAAGAAAGGGGATTTGAATTATGAGAGAAGAAAAATTCACCGAAATCCTCGGCGAAATAAATGAAGAATATATAAACGAAGTTCTTTCGGAAGAAAAGCCCCGGAAAGTTCTTCCCTTCCGTAAATGGGCGGCCCTTGCGGCATGCATCTGCATTATCGCAATAAGCGGAGTTGCCGTAATCGCGGAAATGTCGGATATGTCTTATAACATCGAACAGGACGTTGTTATGAGGTTAGGTCCCAGGGACAGAAACGTTTCCAACATTGAAGTAACCGTAAATCTTGAAGAAATAAGCAAAAGAGAAATCAACCGGGAAGTTGTGAAAGATTTCAAAAACGGCGTAAGAACTCTTTATTTTGATACCGCCGCCGAAGCGGAGGAATATATCGGATACGATAAGCTTGTTTTCCCCGATTTCGGACTTGAAGAATCCACTCACTATTCAGCAGAAAACCCGGAAACGGCTTTTTCCTCCAGTATATGGCTTATGGGAAAAGGAAAAAAGCTTGAGCAGATTGACACCATAACCTATTATGAAACCGAAAGCGATCATACCGTACGCTGCACTTCCAGAACTCTTATCGGAAAAAGCGGAACAAAGCAGTCGATAACAATCCCTTACCTGTTCGCTGATGTTTTCCGGGATATCGAAAGCGAAGAAAGAATCACCGAAAACGGAACGGAATATCTTGTGGTCTCCGTTCCCAACAAATGGGGCGGCGGCGCTTATTTGATGGCGTTTCTTGTAAAAGACGGTACGGAATATAATTTCAGCGGAATCTATTCCCTCGGAAGCCAGAAGGCGGAATATGAGGAATATCTTCTCCGCTGGGCAAATTCCTTTTAACAATAAAAAAAGCTCCCTTCCGGGAGCTTTTTTTATTTTATTTTTCTTAAATATGCGGTGCCGTCGCTTTTTCTGAAACCTTCCGTCCCAATATCATCCGGCATCCATTGGGGCGAAATTCTTTCGCCCTTTTTTGCCGCTTCCGAACGAAATTCATCCTGGGAAGGGGCGGTTTTTCCGATGAATTTTTCCGCTTTTCCGCTCATTCTTCGTCCGGAGAAAAAGTCGAATTGTTGCCGGAAAGTTCCGCCTGATAACCGAATCCCCAGTTCGGGTCGATAATCGCCTTTCCTTCGCCCTTTTCATCGGAAATATTGTTCTTAAGGGGCGGCGCGCCTTTTTCAACATAGGGTCGAAGGGTTTCCCAATCGTTTACCTTTCTTCCTCCGTGGGGAACGGGAGTTTTTCCGTTATTTGAATTTTCCAAAACTATCACCTCGGAATTATTTTTCCGCGGTTTTTTTGTTTTATTCAGTTTATAACGTCGAATTTTCTTTTTATTCGCGGTTTAACCGGAATTTCCGCCGTTTTTTCCGGAACAAATTCCTCACCGAAAGCCGTAACAATGCTTTTTGCAATTCCTTCCGCGATTTTCTCCCTGTTTTTTGAATATTTTTCAAAATCTTCCGGGTTTGTCAGAAAGCAGATTTCCAGAAGATCCGCGGAAATTCCCGCTTCCCAACATCCCCGGATAAATCCGAAATAATCCTTCTTTTCCGAAACCGCGCCGAATTTTTTTGTTCCGATATCCAGCTTTTTATCAAAAATTTCGTTCCGGTCGCTGAGGTTATTGCTCCTTGCAAAAGGGCTGCGGATTTTAAAAAATCCGCCGAGAACTTCATAAAATCCGCTTTCAATTTCCGCTTGCTTTTCTCCGTGTGGAACATAAATTTCCGTTCCGTTCGCGCTTTCGCTTCCGAATCCGTTGAAATGGATTGAAAGAGCAAAATCCGATTTTTCCTTTGCGGCAATTTCCGCCCTTTTGCTGACGTTTCCCGGATTAATATCCGTCCGCCTTGTCATAACGACCCCAAAGCCGTTCCGGAGCAGGTGTTTTTCAACCATAAGCGCCTGCTCAAGGGCAAAATCCTTTTCAAAAAGCCCGTCCCTCACAGTATTCACCGAATATGTTCCGGAGGAACTTCCGCCGTGCCCCGCATCAATGCAGATTTTCGCCTTCATTCTTCGGCGCCGTCCCTTCGCGGTTCATCATAAGTCAGCGCCAGAGCCGAATCCGAAAAACCCGCAGTTGTCGGGTCAACAAGAACCCCAAGGGTCGAAAGAGCGGTGAGCACCGCTCCGATTATGTTGAGCACCATGTTTTCCGTGAGCACCGGAACGATTCCGAACGCGCCGAGCACCGTATAAACGCAGGCCGTCACCGCCGGCAGAACCGTTGCCCAGAACATCGGGTTCCTGAATCTCACCTTCCAGTTTATCTTCATTTTTCCGCCTCCTATCAAAGACCGATCTGTCCCAGCATCCACGCAACCACAGCAGCGGTTATAAGATTGAGCACCCGCTCCGCCATGGAATCCCATCTTCTGCCGGGTTTTTCCTTAATCTGCTTGACGTCGTCCTTCATTTCCGCAAGGTCGTCGCGCATGTTCTTCTGTTCGGTCACCATCTGGGTGACCGCCTGAGTAAGGTTTCTCAGCTCCTTCTGCTCCTCCTCAAGGTTATCGATTCTCCTTTTGTTGGATTTTGCAAGATCGAAGATAAGCTGATGTTCCCTTGCAATTTCTTCGCTGTCCAAATTCTTCTCCCTTCCATAAATGTTTTTTCAGCCGTAAACGTCCTCGATTTCCTCTTCGGTAACCGGAGTTGCCTCCGCAAGGGCAATGGCATAAAGCCTGTAATATTCACGGCTTCCGGAAACATCCTCGCTTTCCCTGAAAGCCCATCTTGCCATTCCATAAGGAAAAACCGCCCTTACCATTTCCTCGTCATAGGGGATCTCCTCCCCCATATCGGAAACTTTCGGAATTTCCGTGATCTGCGGAAGTTTTTTTGCCTTTCTGCAGATATTTTCGTTTTGGAAGGTTTCCGCAAGAAGAAAATTGCACCAGCTTACGGCGTATTTCTGCATTCCGGTGTTTTCTTCCGGATTTTCCGGAAGAAAACCCACCGCCTGTTCATAACATTCCTTTACTGTCAAAAGTCTTCCTCCTTTTCCGTTATTTTGTTGTGATATAAATATTTCCGTCCTCCGCCCTTATCCGGACATTTCCCATGACGGAAAGTTCATATTCGCTGACCGGAAAAGCCTCGCCGATTCTTTCCCCGTCAAGATAAATTGCGGAATTCAGATTTCCCGGATTGAGTTTGCAGGTGATGATATCCCCTTCCCTGCATCGGATGATTCCGCTCCGGTATTTTGTTCCGCAAAATTCAACAAAAACATTTTCGTTTTGCTCAAGGCTGAAATCAAGAAAAACCCAGAAAAGCCCTTCCGCCATCATCATTCTTCGTCTTTTCATTTTATCTCCTCATTAACAGTAACAACCGGGTTTTCGCCGAAAATACCGGAAATCCTCAGGTATCCGTTCAGCTCCCAGGTATAGCTTCTTGTTCCGTTTTCGTCCTCTGCTCCAAAAGTGCTGTTGCAGTAACCGCCGGAAACAAAGGCAAAATTGCTGTCATAAACCGCCCAGGTGGATTGTTCAACTCCCATTCCGATATCCTTTACCCTTACGGTGGAGGGAGAGGTTATGGGAATAAATCCGGTGACGGAAATTCCGCTTGCGGCGGATTCATTGCCGGAGGAAGTGGAAATTCTGTAACCCTCTTTGAATCCGGTGCCGTTATAGATATTTCCGTCCGTTCCAACTGAAACCGGAATCATGTTCGTATATGTGCTTTCGCCGGTGTGTTTTATTTCCTCGTTGACGGTAACAACAAAATCCTCCGCGGCGCATTCCGGCATTGAAATCCTGAAATATTCCCCTTCGGAAAAACAGGGTTCAAAAGCGGAATCTGCGCTGTTCACTTCGGCAATATATTTTCCGTCAAATTCCTCAAAAGTCCTTCCTTCACCGGATGCAAGGGGATATGCCCCGAGCTTTGCAAAAGCGGAATCATAGAAAACAATATAAAAAGCGGAGTTCCCGGCGTTGCTTTCCTTCGTTCCGAAAGCGCGGATAATATCGCCCACGGCATATGGAATAAATCCGGAACAGACCGCGCCGGAAAATTCCGTTTCGCCGCCGCTGCTGTTGAGTCTGTATCCCTCTTTATAACCTGTTCCGTTGAAGATATTTCCGCCTGCATCAACAGAAAGAGGAACGAGGTTTTTATAGGAAACGATAGCCTTTGCAATAACTTCGATCACGATATCCCCAGTGACCTTTTCAATGCTGATTGTTCCGTCAGAATAAGCGGAATCCGTAATATCCGTTCCGCCCATTTTGACGGAAACGCTTTCGATGGAAAAGCCCTCCTCCGGAACAATTTCCGAATAATAGCTCTCCCCTTCCGGAACGGTTTTTCCGCCGCTCATTTCCGCATTTTCAAGGTTCGCGGTAACAAGATAAAAAATCTCCTGCGACCAGCTGAGGATTCTGTCCGTTCCCGCTCCGTAACAGACCGCGGAAATGATTCCCTTTTCAAAATCAAGGGTATAAACGCAAAAAGCCGTGTCCTTTCCGGTTTTTTCGGTTTTCGGGTAGTTCACCGCAAAAATCGTTCCGTCCTCCGCTTCTGTAATATCTCCGAATTTTCTGCGGAATTCCTCCGGATAATCCGCCGAACCGTATTCGTTGTTCCTGTCAAAACAGGCGTTCGGGGTGGTCATCTGGCAGATTTCGTTTTCTCCCCTTTTTCCGTAAACAAAATTATGCAGATGCCCGTTGAAGCAGCCGATAAGCTTCGCTCCGTTTTTCCCGGAAAAATCAAAAGGGATTTCACCGGATTCAAGCACCGCAGAAACGTTTCCTGCGGTGCCGCCGATATAACCGTTCAGGATTCCGAGCACCGCGTTCATGGAATTTCCCCAATGGATAGGGTGATGGGAAAGAACGATTATCCTCCAACCGTCCTTTCCGCTCATATCCAGCGCAGAAACAAACCATTCCAGCTGTGCTTTTCCGATATAATGTCCGTCGCCGTTGCTCTCCGGGCTGATTTTTGAAAAATCCCCGGTGTCCGATGAATTAAGGCAGATTACCCTCGTCTTTTTCTCCGGAAAATCATAATAAAAATATCCTCTTTCCGCTTCCTCTGGGCAGGATGCGCCTTTTTTGTTGAAGCGGACCGAATATTTTCCGAGCACCTCCGGCGAAAGGCTGATTTCCGGATTATAAACGTTGGAATCGTGGTTTCCGATAAGGTTGAAGTCCGTTTCCGCAACGGAACGGAGCCGCAGGGAATCAAGAAGATTTTCCATGTGCCCCTCAAAGGAATCCGAACCAGCCCCAAGCACCATATCCCCGAGGTCCGCGGTAAAATCAATGGGAACAAGTCCCCGGATGATTTTCGCTCCCATGGACGCATGAAGAATGCTCTCCTGATAATCCGGCTGAACGTGCCTGTCGGAAAAAGCAATGAACGAAAGGGAATCCCCGCTCTGAAAAGCCCTGACTTCCGCCGCAGTTCTTTCCGCTTCTTTTCGGACATAATCCGGAACGTTTCCGGAAACGGAAGGGCTTCCGGCGGCGGCGATTATCATATTGTCAATGGAAAGCCCTCCGGAAATTCCGGCGGAAAACCGGAGCTCATCCGCAAGAGCGGTCATTTTTGAATCAATGCTCATTCACCATTCACCTCCGAGGATCGCTTCATCAACATAGCTTTTTATCTCCGCAATGTCCTCCGCGGTCCAGTAATCGATTCCCCTGACCGGGGTATAACCGTCCTCGCCGGCAGGTCCCTGGGTTCCGCTTCCGCCGCTTCCGCCGCCTATTTCGCCGGATTCGATTTTATCCATAATCTCCTTCGCCATATCAAAAGCGCTCTGCGCCTTTGCGGAAATCTGCTCTGCTTCCGAAAGTTCAATAACCGGAAGAACCTCCCCATCGGAAACGGAGCTTTTTTCAACCTCTATGGTGACGGAATTTGTGGTGATCCTGCTGCCTTCGGCCTTTTCGCCAAAAAGCGAAACATGCCAGATTCCCTCCGGAAGATTAAGTCCCGCCTCCTTCGGAACGGAATCACTTATGAGATTCACCCTGTAAATCTCATCCCCTTTTCGGAGGATTATCCATTTATCCGCTCCGTCCCAGTCGTCGGTTTTGAAGGTGAAGGAAAAATCAACATAGTTAACCGAATCGGAAACAATTTTCGGCCCGTTTTTCGAAAGCTTCTGGTTTCTGACATAAAAATCGATCAGTGCCAAGGCTTATTCACTCCTTCTCCGGATAATAAGACAGCCGTAGGAAAGATCAAATTCCCATCTGCTTCCCTCTTCCGCAAGGGAAATATCCTCCGGATCGTCGATATAATCGAACCCGGAAAGGCTGATGGTTCCCGGAACGCCAAAGGTGATGAATCCCCTGCATTCCGCTGTTTTTCCCTCGTCGCAGGAAAAGACAAAATCCGAAATCCCGTTTCCGAAATAAATTCTGTTGTCCTCCGCAGTAAAACTTCCGGAAATATCCGCAACAACCGGCGGAACAACAAAACCCGCTTCGTTTTTTGCCTTTGCCTCAATTTTTCCGCCAAGACCGGTCATGAGCACCATTCCGTTTGCGTTGCCGATTTTTCCGTCGGCACTTATGCTTCCGTGAGCATGGTTTCTTTCCGCCGCACCGATATTTGCCGGAAGAACCGGGTCTGAGCCATCAAGAGCATGTTCCCTTGCGTGCTCGGTTTTTGCTGCGCCGACCATCTCTGCGGTATAATCGCCTTTCTGCGCTTTTACCGCACCCGCTCTTCCGAAAACGGAAGTAACGGTTCCTGCCTCAATAAGGAGCTTTCCAAGATCCTCCTGGGTCGCAACCTTTCCGGCGATATATTCGATGACCTCGTTTATTTTCGGAATGGCGATTTCGCGGACTATCTGTTCAACAGCCGCCTGCATTTCCAATGCGGAAAGTCCCGGAACTTCCGCCTGACCAAGAACACCTTTTCCCGAAAGATCGCTTTCCTTAATTTTTTCAAGCGCCATCAGCTATCCCTCCTTCGTTTTTTCTTTCTCTTAATTTTTCAAGAAGCTCGCCCTTTCCGGAAATATATTCCCCGGGAATATGTTCAAGATAGGTCACCGCATCCTCGATGATTCCGTTTTTGAAGAACGCATCCATGGTCTGCACCTGCATAAGCTGGCTCCAGTAAGATGCGCTGCCGATGTTGACCTTTATTTCAAAGGCATCGTAATCGATTTTCGAAAAATCGAAATCCTTCTTTTCAAAAACCTTTCCTCCGTCCGGAAGGGTTCCTTCGGAATAAATCTCCCGGATTCCGTACATCTCCCTGATGATGTCGATGAAAATATGAACAAGATCCTCCCAGAGCTGGTGATTTGCAAGTCTCTGGAAGATAAGGGGAGCCGCGCTCTGCTCCGATGCTGCAATAATTGCGGAAGTGTTTTCCGGCTTTACGTTGCCAAGGGCCGCATCGTTGATTCCAAGGCTCTCCTTTGTATATTGAATGGTGCGGTCAACAAGTTCAAGAACCTGCGCGCTCATATTTCCCGCAGGGGAATCGAACCATATTGCCGCTTTCGGGTCGCCGGCAACTCCGATTGCCTGTCCCACTTTGTTGGAAAGATTACCGCGGATTTTTGTCGCATCATAAAATCTCTGGGGCCATGCCATCTTGCTGCTGTAAACCATCGCCAGCGCCCACATCTTGTTGACGTAAATCTGGTTCTGGATATATGGCGTCATAACCGCGTTTCCGTGATAGGAACCGCGCCTTCTTTCCCAGGGCATCCACGCAAGATGATAGATTTTTGCGCCGGTCTTAACGGGTTTTCGGATAAAAATGTCCTTCGTGCTTTCGGAAAACCAGACGCATCCGTCCTCTTTCCAGAACCTCAGCAGAACGGTAACAAGTTCCCTTCCCGGGTCATTTTCCTCTCCGGAATAACCCGCTCCCGAATCCGGAACGATTTTTTCGATTTCCTCCTCCGGAACCCTGTTCGCTTTCGCAAGCTCCCTTGCGTCCTCAATCATCATCCTTTTGATTATAATGATGCTTTTCTGCCGCTGAACATCCTGCTCAAAAGGGTTTGCAAAAATAACCTTTTCGCCGTCGATATTTTCAAGCTCGATTTCGCCGTTTTTTCCCTTTTCCGGGTCGAACCATGCATAAAAAGCTCCGTCGCCGGAAATTGCCGCATCCTTTATGAGTTCCCTGTTCTTTGTTTTCGCCTTTGTGATTTCAACAGCCCTGTTTATCTCTCCGCCAAGGATTTTACAGACTTCCGAGATTTTTTCGTTCCCGCCGAAAGGTTCAAGGCTGATTCCGACGTCATCGCTGATAATCTGGCTTCCAAGATAGGTTACCGCCCTTTTGAAAATATTGATAACCGGCTTTTCAAGGTCCGGAGCATTAAGCCCCTTCCATTGCTCGCCGTTATAAAAATCCTCGTTTTTCCTTACCGTTTCATGAAGTCCGATCTGTCTGTGATAATCCTCCCCCCGGAGGTATTCGTTCCAGATCCTCTTCGGAGTAACCTCATTCGGTTTCTTCATAATCCACCTCCGTCTGGCTTTCGCCGCTGTAATTAAGAATATTCATCCATTGTTCCGCAAAGGTCGGGTTTTTGTCTTTCGTAACGCCGAATCCGTTCCGGAGTTCAAAATTTTCCTGCCCTTTGTTTTCGTCAAAAAAAGTTTTTTCCTCCGGCGCCCTTTTTCCAAAAAGAAAACCAAGCCCGAAGAACAAAACCGCCGTAAGAAAAAGTTCCATAGCTTCGCCTCATTTCCCGAATCTTCCGTTTTCGGTGTATTCAATCGAAAAACCGTAAAGCCCGAAGGCCTTATCCGCCTTGTCGCAAACGATGCGGAATCCGATTTTATCCGCCTTCCTGATTTTCGTTTGCAGGGTAAGAGTTCTCGGTTCTCCGTTTCCGCTCCATGTAAAATCTCCCCAGTTAAGCGCATTCCAGGAAAAGAACGAAATCCTGCTCTTCCATTCCCTCAGCACGCTCCAGAATCCGTCCTTCTTGAGCTCAAGCCGGATTTCGTTCTGGGGAAAAGCCGCCGCTTCGATGGCAACGGTTCTGATGGTCTTGTTCTTCCAGAAAATATCCCCGGAAAAATCCGGCAAAGTCCAGTAAGCATTTATCGCCTTACCGTCGTCGGAATATTTTCCTTCGGTAAAGCAAAAAATATTTCCCTCGCTGTCCCCGAAAAAGAGATTTCCGCCATCTTCCCAAAGTATCCTTGCCTCGAATCCGTCCCAGAGGTAACATTCATACTGGCTTGCGGAAAGAGGTTCTCCCCTTCCGTAACTGCGCTGGCCGGTGTCGAGAAGATAGAGCTTTCTTCCGGCGGAAATAAGATAAAACTGCTTCCATCCGGCGCAGAACGCGTTTTTGATATCCTCCCTGCAAAGCGCCTTGTTGATATAAAAGCTCCTGTTCTGGGTGTATTTTTCGCCGGAAACATCCTCCGAAGTTATGGCATAAACTCCCCTTTTCGTAAGAAAAAGCGGCTCCTTTTCCATATAGATAAAGCTGTTCGGCGAAGCAGCCTCCTCGCCCTGAAGATGCCTTACAATCGGAAAACTCATGTTTCCGTCCTCGTCCAGTTTTGCCTCCCGGAGAACAATGCTTCTTCCGTCAGAAGCCGGGGAAATATGCGCCGCAAGATATCCGCCGATGATGGAATATCCGATTATCTCCGCTTCTCCGGAAGCGATATCCGAATAATAGTTATCCGGCCAGTAACTTGGGTCGCCGGCGGCGCACCAGAAATCCCTGTTCATTTCCGCCGGGTTTCCGCAAAGAAAAATCCTTCCGGAAGTGCCGCCGGAATCAAAAGCAATGCTCCTTCTGCAACGGTTTATCCGGTTTTCATAACCCTCAAAATATTTTTCCGCCTCGATGATAAGGTTATCTTCGCCTGAAACCGGAGCCTTCGGAACCGGTTCGAAAAATTCGATTTTTCCTTCCTCCCGGTCTGCGAAAAAATCCTCTCCTTCGGTTTTTTCAATCATCCCGCCGTTTTCATCCATGACCCATGCCATGATTGCCCCTTCGGAAAGATGCTTTTTCGAAAGACTGAATTTCTTTTCCGTTCCGGTTCTGCAAAGAAAGCTCTCCTTCCATCTACGGGAAATAAGGTTGAATTCCTCCTTAAGATTTCCGCCGGGTTCCTGTCCGGCAAGCACTTTTATTCTGATTTCATCGCCCTCTGCCGGAGCAGATTCAAAAACGATTTTCCCGTCAGCGAAGGAATATTCCGTGCTCAGACCTCCGACGGAAACCGAGATAATTTCCTTCGTCCCGTGCTCAACGGAAAATTCCGTGCTCATTCCGTCGCCTTTGAGCACCGTTTCAATTTCTGCCTCGTCCGCATTCTTCGAAATGAGCACCGTCGGAACATAAGCCCCGTCGCAAAGGGGATGAACGTCGTTTCCGTCAAAAACAAGAGCCTCGAATCCGTCAAAAATATAAAGTCTTTCGCCGATAACCTGCGCTGTGGAAATTTCGTCCGCCATTCCGTCCCAGATTTTCTCTCCGTCGAGGAAAAGACTGTCCCCCGCATGAATAACCCTTTTTTCACCAAGGGCAAAGCTTCCGTTGATCCTTCCGCCAAGGTTTTCAACGAACGTATATCCCGGACGCTTCACCGGATTTCCAAGTGCATCCGGCATCATATTCGGCGCATCCGGACTTCTTCTTCTGTCAACGTCCGCCGGAGCTGAGGAAAGATCTATCCCCGCAAAGGACGTTATCTCAAGAATCTTTTTCACCGGCGCGGAATAATTTTCAAAATTCAGAATCTTCGGCATCCAAAATCACCTTCCTCATAAGCCCCCCTTGTCAAAGGGGGGAGGGCCACGCAGTGGCGGGGGGATTCTTTAATGACATTCACAAAATTCCTTCCTTTTCTCATCTCTCCTCCGCGTCCTTCTTTGCAATTCCAAGGAGATATTCAAGCCATTCCTTGTTGAAATCCCTTTCATTCTCAAGAATTTCCTTTCTGCTTTCGCTTCCGGCCTCGCCAAGTTCATCAAGATAGCCTTTTCGGATATCGTTTCTGTTTCCCTGGAATTGCGCCCTGAGATTTGCAAGTCCTGTTTCGGTTGCTCCGCCGTTGATTCCCGCTGCAGCAAGTTGTTCCGGAAGAGCCGCCTCCGCCCTCTGCTGAAGAATCCAGTTTTCCCGGAGCGCCGCATCCCTTTCCTCACGGAGCTTTTTTGCCTCGTTTTCAAATTGCTCCATCACCTTTTCGGAATATCGGTTCCTAAGCTCCGCAATGGCGGTTTCGGCTCTTTCCTCCGGGCTCTGCTGTGTTTCCGGTGTGCCGTTTTCCTTTCCGAAAAGCTCTTTTTCCGAAAATTCATTCCCGCTTTTTTTCTTTAACATAAAATTTTTCTCCTTCCGTCAAAAAACTGCGGAAAACCGCGGCGGAAAAATCCCGCCGCAGCTATCCGATTTTTAAAGAAACCGTCAGGCGATGGTTCTTTCCTCATCAACCGCAACAGCGGAAGTGAAAAGTTCGTCGCTGAATGCAACAGCCTTCGCAGTATAAGTTCCTGCGGCAAGAGCAACGCTTCCGCCGCTGGTGGTAACCGCCGCAGTATCGCTGAATCTGGGGTCGGTGCCGTCGGTGGTAACGCGGATTTTGTTTGCACCGGCGGAAGTTACAACAAGGCTGTTTCCGGAAAGGCTGAAAGCGGGTTCATCCTGAACCTTATCGCCCTCAACAGCCGCATAAACACCGTCGCATTTTGCGCCGATTACGAATGCGTCATAGATAAATCTGCCTTCGATAAGGGCGCCGTTGATGCCCGCAGGGTTCTCTTTTACAAAATAATCCTGAACTTTCTTCGGCTGAAGAACGGAGTTTTTGTAAACGATGAGGAAATATGCCTTGTTCTCGCCTTTCATAAGGTAATCATCAGGAACGGTGACGACCTGTGCGCCCATAAAAGTGCCCACTGCGCCTTTAACAAGAGCCTCCTTCGCAAGAGCCTCAACGCCGATGAACTGTTTGGAAAGGCGGAGCATTCCGAACCAGCTCCAGCCGATGAAGATATATCTGCCCTCGGCGGGAACTTTTTTGTTGCCCATTTTAACCATGCCGTCGGAAATCATCTTAACAATGGTGTCCTCGGTGGGTGCTTCCGCAATGGGTTCAACGGTGCCTGCATAATCGATGAATTTGCGAAGGGCATATTTATCCATTTCGGGAATTGCCTGTTCGCTCATCTCAATATTGAGGATTTTGGAAGCTTCCTTTGCGCCCATCTGTTCGGCGTTGTTGCCTTTATCGACGGTGATGGAGAAAGAGCGGTCTCTTTCAACAACCATATCCTGAACGGTATCCTGTGCCTCCTTGGGTTCGCCATAACGGTTGGTGCCGCTGCGTTTGTAATCGTTCAGTTCCTGAGAAACTGCGGTGTAAACCTTAAGGTTTTTAACACCGGTAAATTCATAGTCCTTGCAGGCGATGCCGTCAACATAAGATTTCTGACTGAATGCCTGCGCAAGTTCCTTTGCGTATTTGCTTGCAAGATTAATTGCCATATTAATAAAATTCTCCTTTCAATATAGCCTTCCCCTTGAGGGGAAGGTGGCACGGCGTAAGCCGTGACGGATGAGGTGTAGCCGCAAAGCGGCGTCTGCCTATCAATATTCCCTGAAAAGCCCCGCAACAAATTCGTCGATTCCGATAACCCCTGCGGCGGAATTTGCGCTTCCGGGTCCGAATTCCTTTGCATAGCTTTTCTGTTCTTCCTTTGCTTTTTCGTTTTTCAAATTTTCAAGTTCCGCAAAAAGGCGCTCCTTTTCAAGAACCGCCATATATTTTTCAAACGCGGTCTCAAGAGGAATCCCGCCTTCCCATTCCTCAATAACGCTGTTCGCAAGAGTGACCAGCGCCTCTCCGGAATGTTTTCCGATGAACTCATCAAGTTCAGAAAGCATCTCCCTGCTTCTGTCCTTCGGTTCATCTTTTTTTACCGCTTTCTCCTTTTTGCGAAAATTCGCAAGTTCCTTTGCGGTTTCCCTGTTCATTCCGGGATTATCCTCAAGGATCTCCCGAATCGCCTTTTCGGTTTCCGCTTTTTCAAGCGCCCAGAGAATCTCGTTTTTCATCTCCTCTTTCGAAATTCCGCGGATCTCCGCAAGTTTTTCAAAAACCTCCGAATCTCCGTTTCCGGTTTTTTCCTCCGGCTTGCTGCCCTTTTCAAGAATCGCAAAAACCTCCTCCGGCTCTTTGCCGATGGCGTTTGCAAATTCAAGAACAGCCTCCTTCGGAAAAACCTCTTCCTGCTCCTCTTCGGAAATCTCTGCCGGATTTTCCCCAAGAAGCTCCTTCAAAAAAAGTTCGTCTTCTTTTTCTCTTTTCATTTCTTCTTCCTTTCTTTAAAAAATGCCTCCCTCTTTTGAAGGGAGTGGAACCGTTGCTCCCGTCAGTTTCCGTATCCCAGAAAATTCCCGATTTCCGAATCAAAATTTTCTTCCTCCTCTTCGGGAATTTCTCCGCCGAGGGGCCTTGCGGAAGCCCAATACCGAAGCGCATCCGCCGCATGGGTATATTCATGGACCCTGTCGCCAACGTCGTTCGGATTTCTGCTGTCAAAACAAAGCGCCGGAAGGGTCCGGATAACCTCCGTGCAGTTTGCAAAAATCCGGAGTTTCGGCTTCCTTTCGCCGAATTCATCGATCCGCGGATGGAGCCATTCCTTAAGGCAGTACCAACCCTGAACTCTGTCGTTGCTCGCCCGAAAAAGCAAAATTTCGTAATCCAGAAAAAGCTCCGCAACGCTTTTGCCCGTATCCTGCCTTCTGTTCCACATATCCGGCGGCGCAATATAAATTTCCGGAACGTCGCTTCCCTGCGCTTCAAGAATCGTCTTTGCCGCCTCGCTGATAATAAGCCCGCTTTGGTAAATTTCCCGGTAAACGTATGCGTTTCCGAATCCGTCCACCGCAATCCAGTATCCCGCAAGCATATCAAGCCCATAGTCCATGACGAAGTATCTCCGCCAGTCCTTCGGAACCGGAAAAGGCTCGCAAACGTGAAGTTCCCTTCTCCATTCGGAAAAATACTGCCCTTCGTTGGTGTCCCAATCCCCGTCCAGAAGCTGCCTTTTGTCCTTTTCGGAAAGATTCCGGAGCCTTCGGACATATCCCGGGTCATTTTTCATAAGCGCCCTGTTTTCAAAAACCGTCGCCGGAATAAAAAGCCGCGTTCCGCCGCCGATTCTGTGGATTTTCCCCGGCTCGCCGATGTCGATAAATCTCGATTTCACCCATGAATGCCCTATGCCTCCCGGATTTGTGGAACTTTTCATCGCCCTCGGAAAATCCAAAGTACCCCTGAGCCTGCTCATAAGGTAAAGATACATCTGCTCCGTAAAATGGGTCAGCTCGTCGAACCGGATAACGTCATATTCCGCCGACTGATAGCGGTAAATGTCCGTTTCGCTGTCGCAGTAACCGAAATCGATCACCGAATCGTTTGCAAAAACTCCCGTGTGCTTCGATTCGGAATACTTATAAATCTCCTTCGGAAATAGTTCAAGCGAAACGCGAACAAGGCTTTTTTCAAGTTCCGGCAAGGTTCGCCGCAAAATAAGCTGCTTGCTCTTCGGATATTTCATCGCGTAGATAAGCGCGTCGCAAAGCTGCCCATAGCTTTTTCCGCCTCCGGCTGCTCCTCCGTAAAGAACCTCGTCCGCCTTTCCGGTGGATTCAAGAAATTCCATCTGCTTCGGAAAAAGTTTTATCTCAGTCCTCATCCGAATCCACCTTTACAATAATCTCAAAGCTGTCCTTTTTCTGGGTCTTTTCGTTCTCCTTTTCCGAAAGCATCCCACCGATCTTCGCAATGAATTCAAGGCATTTCATGGCGATTTTGTCGTCGAACTGATATTCCCCTGTTTCGACGTATTCCTTGATTTCCTTGTCCCATACCGTAACCGGCTTTGCCTGCACCGCCCTTTCGTACATCTCCCAAAGCTCCCTGATGACCCTGTTTTTGTTGTCCAAAAGCCCCTTGCGGATATATTCCTCCTGAAGCTCGCAGATTCTCTGGATCACCTTTTCCTTTTTGAGAAGCGAATAGCTGTATGCCCTTGCGCTGGATGTTGCATAACCAGCCCGGACCGCCGCTCTCATGGGGTTATAATCGACTATGTATTCCTCGCAGAATCTTTCCATCTTTCCCTCAAGCGCCAAAATTTTTCCGCCTCCGTTCCTTCTGAATTTCTTTTTCCGGAATAACCACTTCCCGTTTCCGCTTCCGCATTATTAACACGATTCGTGTTATTTGTTCTTATGGATACCTCTCCAAAAAATGCTCCCATAATATTGAGCAAAAGCTGCTCCTGCCTGAAAACCCCGGAATCCCTTCCGGCGGAGTCCTTTTTCCGTAAAATGCATCCGTATCCGCCCTTCCGGAAAGAAAAAAAATCCTGCGGCACAAAATCAAAAAAACTGCCCGGTTTCCTTCCCGGAAAAAGCAAAAAACAAACAACACGTTTCGTGCTGAACGTAATATACCACAGCTTCCGGAATTTGTCAACACAATTTGTGTGATTTTTTCGCACCAACAGCTTGACATTTTCACAAACTGTGGTATTATAATGATGACATCATCACAAAAAGGAGTTTTCAGAATGCCCGAATTCAGCACCGTCTTCAAAAACCTTCGCAAGGATAACAAGCTTACCCAAAGCGAACTTGCCGCAAAGCTCGGCGTTGCCCCAAGCACCGTCGGAATGTACGAGCGCGGACAGCGGGAACCGGATTTTGAAACCCTCGAAAAAATCGCAAATTTTTTCTGCGTGAATATGAATACCCTCCTCGGAAGGGAGGACGCAGTGGACGAAAACCGCGGCTCCGTCGTGGGAATAAAAATCCCCGTCCTCGGAAAAGTCGCCGCCGGAATCCCCATAACCGCCGTTGAAAACATCCTTGATTACGAGGAAATCTCCTCCGAAATGGCCGCTTCCGGCGATTATGTCGCCCTCAAGATTCAGGGAAACAGCATGGAACCCCGGATGTATGACGGCGATGTCGTAATCGTCCGGGTCCAGAGCACCGTTGAGCACGGCGAAGTCGCCGTCGTTATGATCGATGGCTCCGAAGCCACCGTAAAAAAGGTCCAGTTCCAGAGCAGCGGAATCCTTCTCCAGCCCTTCAACCCCGCCTTCGAACCGATTTTCTATTCCCGGGAGGAAGTCGAAAAAATCCCCGTCCGCATCTTCGGAAAAGTTGTCGAATGCCGCCAGAAATACTGATTCCAAAAAGCCTTCCCCTTGAGGGGAAGGTGTCTTTTTTTGCAGCAAGTTGCAAAAAAAGACGGATGAGGTGTTCCTCCGCAAACCGCCGTTTTAAATTGGTGCATTTTTGTCCTTGACACGCTCTGTAAAAAGTAATAGAATATAATCTATAAAAGAACATTTGTTCGGAAAGGGGCGCAGCTATGGACATAATGCAGAAACTTTCTATCCTTGCGGAAGCCGCAAAATACGATGCTTCCTGTTCCTCAAGCGGAAACGGCCGCACAAGCGACGAAGGCTTCATCGGCGCAGCAACACCTTCCGGCTGCTGCCATTCCTTCACCGCCGACGGAAGATGCATAAGCCTCCTCAAGGTTCTCATGTCCAACGCCTGCGTCTATGACTGCAAATATTGCATAAGCCGCCGGAGCAACGATTTCCCAAGGGCAACCTTTACCCCAAGGGAGCTTGCGGATCTCACAATCGAATTTTACCGCCGCAACTATATCGAAGGACTTTTCCTTTCCTCCGCGGTGGTGGGAACGCCTGACTGGACCATGGAACGCATGATCGAAGCTCTCCGCATTCTCCGTGAGGAATACGGTTTTGCCGGCTATATCCATGCAAAGGCAATTCCCGGCGCAGACCCTGTGCTCACCCAAAGGCTCGGCCTTCTTGCCGACAGAGTCAGCGTCAACATCGAACTCCCCTCCGAAAAATCCCTTCTCAGCCTTGCCCCGGATAAAACAAAGCACAATATCCTCGAACCCATGGGTCTTATAAAAACCGGGATCCTCGAAAACCGCGAGGATCTTACGAAATACCGCCACACCCCAAAATTCGTTCCCGCCGGACAGAGCACCCAGATGATTGTCGGCGCTTCGCCGGAAACGGATTATCATATCCTCCATCTCACCGAAAAGCTCTATCAGAAATACGGGC
Source organism: Oscillospiraceae bacterium (assembly GCA_017399625.1). GTDB lineage: Bacteria > Bacillota > Clostridia > Oscillospirales > Ruminococcaceae > UMGS1668. Next base: position 10,765 of record JAFQBT010000004.1, on the reverse strand, counting down.
TCAAGCGCGTCTATTATTCCGCATACGTTCCTCTGCAGGAGGATGCACTCCTCCCAAGCCTTGATACCCGTCCTCCCCTTCTGCGTGAGCACCGGCTTTACCAGGCGGACTGGCTTCTCCGGTTCTATGGCTTCGAGGCAAGCGAAATAATCGACCCGAAAAAGCCCATGCTCCATCCGGAAGTTGACCCCAAATGCTCATGGGCGGTAAGCCATCTCGATGAATTTCCGGTGGAAGTGAACACCGCGGATTACGAAATGCTCCTGCGGGTCCCGGGAATCGGAGTAAAAGGCGCAAAGCGGATAATCCGTGCTCGCCGGAGCCAAAGGCTGGATTTTGATGCTCTCAAGCGCCTCGGAATCGTGCTCAAGCGCGCAAAATTCTTTATAACCTGCTGCGGAAAAACCCTGCAGCGGATCCCCGAAACAACCGAATCCATGCTCTGGGCAATAACTTCGCCGAACCGCATGGGCGGATTCACCGATTACGGAATGGAACAGCTCTCCCTTTTCCAACCCGTGCTCACCGGAGAGGATGTGATGGAATGCCTGACCGGGGAATTCTGATTTTTTCCTATGATGGAAGCTTCAACGGCTTTCTTTCCGCGGTTTTCGATTCCTTTTCGATGAAAACGGTACCTGCGGATATCGTCATCGCCGACGATATGGAACCTTCGCTGCTCAAAATCCATTACGTTGAAACGAACCTTGAGCACGCAAGGCGCGTCGAAACCGGAATCGAAAAAAAGCTCGGCGAAACGGTGCTCAGAATGGTAAAAAGGGCTTTTCTTTTTGATGGCGAAGGCAAGGAAAACGCCATCCTCCGCTTTATCCGAAAGGCTTTTTCCGAAGGAAAAACAACCGGCGGAAAAATCGGCGACGAGGAAGTTAACCGAATCTATAAAATGTGTGTTGCCGTCAATAACGAAGCGGAACGCTTCCGCCAGTTCACCCGTTTTTCCGATTCAAACGGCGCTCTCGTTGCGGTCATTCATCCGAAACATTTCGTCCTTCCGCTGATAAAATCCTTTTTCTGCGCCCGGATAAAAAATGAGCATTTCATGATTTTCGATGCCGAGCACGGCGCCGCCCTGATTCATACTTCCGGCAAAACCGCCATAATCCCCGTGGAAAATCTCGAACTTCCGGAAACGGAGGACTGCTTTTATTCCGACCTCTGGAAAACCTATTACCGCCGCATCGCCATCGCAAGCCGCTATAACCCGACCTGCCGCCGCAGCCATATGCCAAAACGCTTCTGGCAGTATCTTCCGGAGGTGCAGGAGGAGCTGGAAAGCTCCTTTGTTCCAAAACTTTCCTTCGGAACTTCCGCCCAGATTGCCGCGGATCTTCGCCAAAGCCACAACCTTCTGAAAGGAGAAAACCCATGAGCACCGCCTTTGTTCCCGCAAAACCGGAGGAAGCCCATCTTCTTTCCGAATTCCGCCAAAAAGTCTGGGCAACCACCTACCGCGGAATCTATCCGGACGAACTCATCGATAATTTCGATTTTGAATCCCACGATGCCCGGAACCTTTCCTGGATAAATTCCGATGAATACCTCGTCTTTTTCATCACCGAAAACGGTGAAAAAGCCGGCTACCTGATTCTCCAGAAGAAGAACCCTCTCTATGTCCAGTCCCTCTATCTTCTTTCCGGATTCCGCGGAAAAGGAATCGGCAAAGCCGCCTTCGCCTTCATCCGCTCCTTCTGCAAGAAAAACGGAATCGAAGGATTCTATCTCGGCTGCCATCCGCAAAACGAAAAAGCCCTCGGCTTTTATCAAAAAATGGGCGGAAAAATCACCGCCCGGGATGAAGGTCACAAAAACAACCGGGAAAACAACGTAAAAATCGAATTCAAAGCATAAAAAAAGGTTCAGCCTCCGGCTGAACCTTTTTTGTTTTAATTTCCTATCATCATCTTGACAATTTCCGAATCCGTCTGCTTCATTCCGACCTTTCCGATATGTCCGACGCTCCGGATGGTCTTTCCCGCGTCGCTCTGAATAATTCCGGTGTTCGCCTCATAAACCTTGCCCTTCATTGCAAGAACATGGGCAAAAAGCGCCGCATCAAGGGCGGAAGCAATTTTTGCCGCGCAGGAAGATTTTGCGCCGTCGCAGATAATTCCCGGAATATCCGCAAGGGTGTTGTCAATGGTGTCCTTGATCTGCTGAACCGTTCCCCCGGCAATATATGTAATGGCCGCTCCTGCCGCGCAGGAAGCCGAAACAGCGCCGCAAAAGGCGGAAAGCTTGCCGATATATTCCTTCTGAAAAACCGTCAGAAGGCTTGAAAAAACAAGCGCGCGGAACATTCTTTCCTCTCCGATTCCCTTCTCCCTTGCGTAAACAATAACCGGAACCGAGGAAGCAATTCCCTGGTTTCCGCTGCCGGAAGTGATGATAACCGGCATGTTGCAGCCGCACATCCTTGCTTCGGAACCTGCCGCCGCAAAAGCCCTCATCTTCATAAAAACCGAACCCGGGTTCATCTCAAGCATCTCTTTTCCGATGCCGATGCCGAATTCCCCAAGCATTCCCTTTTCCGCAATGGCCATGTTGCATTCAATCTGCCGCCTTGCAAATTTTTCGATTTTTGAAAGGGGAACTTCGTTCGCAAAATCAAAGATATTTTCCACCGAAAGTTCTCCCCTTTCGGCAAGAGCAGTCGCTTCACCGAAATCTTCCGTTGCAAAAAGAATCTCGCCGTTTTTTGAAATTCGGACAATATTCGTGTGGCTGTGCCGAACCTCAACCTCCGCAAAATCCGTTCCCTTTTCAAGGCGGATAACAAAATGGAGCGGAATGGGTGATTCAAGATATTCAACCGTGCAGCCGCCCTTTTCAATAAAGCGCACGGATTCCATAAGTCCTTCCGGCGTAACCGATTCGAGCACTTCCATCTCTCTCGAAACGTCGCCGCAAAGGGCACCGAGAACGCAGGCAGCTTCGATTCCGGTCATGCCGCCGGAATTGGGAATGGAAACGCAGCGCACGTTCTTGATGATGTTTCCGCTGCAAAACGCAATAATTTTCTCCGGATCTCCGCCGAGGATTTCCCTCGCTTTTGCCGCCGCAAAAGCAAGAGCAATGGGCTCGGTGCATCCCATGGCAGGAATAAGCTCTTCCTCAAGAATCGCCAGAAAATCCCTTTCAATTTTTTCGCTGAACATAAAAAATCCGCCCTTATAAAACAAATTCTGTCTATATAATACATAAATTCCCATTCGTTTGCAACAAAAATTATTTTCTTCTGTGACAAAATCACGGAAAATTTTTCTTCCTCCGGATATAATAATATCAAATAATTCATAAAGGAGGACTGCAGAATGTCCGTTATCAATATAAATAAACACAGCTTCAGAAAAGAAGTCCTTGAATCCGAAAAACCCGTTCTTCTGGATATCTGGGTGCCCTGGTCCGGAAGAAATTCCGCTTCCGTTGCGGAAGAAATCGCTGCCGAACGTGATGATATAAAAGTCGTCCGGATGAACGCCCACGATTCCCCTGAACTTTCCGCGGAGCTCAATATAAAACACGTCCCTTCAATGGCGCTTTTCAAAAACGGAAAAATGATTTCCAAAACGATCGAAACCGCAATTAAATCAAGCGTACTTGCCATTATTTAAAATTTGATGTAATATAGTTTTAAAGAAAAACCGAAAGGGGAAGAACAATATGAAAATTATAATCGTTGGCGGAGTTGCCGGCGGAGCAACCGCCGCTGCAAGAATCCGAAGACTTGATGAAAAAGCCCGGATAACTATTTTCGAACGCACCGGATTCATCTCCTATGCAAACTGCGGTCTTCCCTATTATCTCGGCGAAGTTATAACCGACCCGGAAGAGCTTACCCTCCAGACACCGGAAAGCTTTTTCCGCCGTTTTAATATAACGGCAAAGGTCCGCCACGAAGTAATTGATATTAACCCAAGCGCAAAAACAGTAACCGTAAAAAATCTTGAAAACGGAAATATCTTCAGCGAAAATTACGATAAGCTGATTCTCGCTCCCGGCGCAAAACCTTTTGTTCCGCAAATACCCGGAGTAGATTCAAAAAGAGTTTTTACTCTCCGTACAGTTGAAGATACCTTCCGAATCAAAAATTTCGCAAATTCCGAAAAAGCAAAGTCCGCCGCTGTAATCGGCGGAGGTTTTGCCGGAATCGAAATTGCCGAAAATCTTCGCTCCCTCGGAATGAAAGTTACTCTTATCGAAGCCGGAAAACAGCTTCTTTCCCCTTTCGATTCAGATATGGCTTCTTTCATCCACAGCGAAATCCGCAAAAACGGAATAAATCTCCTTCTCGAATCTTCCGTCGAAGCTTTTTCCGAAAACGGCAGCGGAATTGATATCCTTTTTAAAGGAAGAACAATCCATACCGATATGGCAATCCTTGCCGCAGGCGTTTCTCCCGAAAATTCGCTTGCAAAAAAAGCCGGACTTCGGATCGGCGTCCGCGGAAGTATTATTGTAAACGAAAAAATGGAAACCTCCGTCCCGAATATCTATGCCGTCGGCGATGCGGTCCAGATTAAAAATTTTGTAACCGGAACCGAATCAACAATATTCCTTGCCGGTCCCGCAAACAAACAGGGAAGAATCGCCGCCGATAATATCTGCGGAATAAAAAGCGAATATAAAGGCGCCGTCGGAAGCTCCGTTATAAAAATCTTCTCTATAACCGCCGCTTCAACTGGAATAAATGAATCCGCCGCAAAATCCGCCGGCATTGATTTTGATAAAGTAATTCTTTCTCCTCTGAGCCACGCGGGATATTATCCCGGCGGAAAGGTTATGACAATAAAAGTCCTTTTCGAGAAAAAATCCTTCCGTCTTCTCGGCGCCCAGATTATCGGTTATGATGGCGTTGACAAACGCATCGACGTCCTTGCAACCGCCCTTCGCTGCGGAATGAAAGCAACGGACATCAAAGACCTTGAACTTGCGTATGCTCCGCCCTATTCTTCCGCAAAGGATCCGGTAAATATGGCCGGATTTATGATAGACAACATCGCAAACGGAACTTTGAAGCAATGGTTCATTTCCGACCTTGAAAATCTTCCGAAAAACTCCTGCACCCTTCTGGATACAAGAACTGCCGGCGAATTTGAACGCGGCCATATCGAAGGTTTTAAAAATATTCCGGTGGATGAACTTCGCGGGCGTCTTTCCGAAATCGAACCCGGAAAACCCGTTTACGTAATCTGCCAAAGCGGCCTTAGAAGCTATATCGCAAGCAGAATCCTTGAAGGAAACGGCTTTACCGCCTATAATTTTGCCGGCGGATTCCGCTTCTATGATTCCGTAATGAACGATAAACGCCTTACCGAATCTTCCTTCCCCTGCGGAATGGATAAATAAAAACAAAAAAATACCCGCCGTTTTTATAAACGGCGGGTATTTTTTTATATCATTTTGCCATTTTGTATATTTTTATCATATCTTCTTTATCAAGAATCATCGCCGAGCCGGAAGGCTTTCCGCAGGCACGGATGCAGCTTTCCGCCATTTTTTCAATTTCCTCGTCCGTCGGCTCAATTCCAAGTTCCCTCATATTTGTCGGCATTCCGATTTTTCGGTAAAAATCCTCCATGGCCTCTATTCCCCGAAGAGCGGTTTCTTCGTCCGTTTCTCCTTGCTGAACTTCCATAACCCGAAGCGCAAACTTAACGAACCGCGGAAGGCAGTTTTTATAAACATATCTCGCCCAGCTCGGCCAGATTGCCGCAAGTCCTGCGCCGTGGGTAACGTCGAACATTCCTCCCATCTCGTGCTCGAGCTTATGGGACATAAAATCTCCGCCGTTATTTCCGCATCCGGTAAGGTTGTTGTGGGAAAGACTTCCCGCCCACATAACTTCCGCCCTTGCCTCATAATTTTTTGGGTCATCCTTAAGAATAACCGCATTTTTCAGAACGGTCCGCAAAAGTCCTTCGGCAATCTCGTCGGTGATTTCCATATTTCCGCCGTTCGTGAAATATCGCTCCATGGTGTGCATCATAATATCCGCGCATCCGGATTGAGTCTGATAATCCGGAAGGCTCATGGTCAGCTCCGGATTCATAATCGCAAATTTTGGTCTTGCAATGTCGCTGTTGCAGGAACGCTTTTCTCCCGTTTCCTGATTTGTAATAACGCAGCTGGCGCTGGTTTCGCTTCCTGCGGCAGAAATGGTAAGAATCGCCCCGATGGGAAGGCAGGCCTTTGCCTTTCTCCTGCGGAGAAAAAGCTCCCAAAGGTCCTCCTCCGGCTCCGCAAGGGCATAAGCCATTGCCTTTGCGGAATCAATGGCCGAACCTCCGCCGATGGCAAGGATAAAATCTATTTTCTCCCTTTTTCCGATTTCAACTCCCTCAAAAACCTTCGAAAGCCTCGGATTTGGAACAGCTCCGCCCAGCTCAACATGAAAAATCCCCTCGGAATCAAGAATGCCAAGCACCTTTTCAAGAAGTCCGGAACGCACCGCGCTTTTGCTTCCGTAATGAACAAGAACCCTCGTTCCGCCGAATTCTTTGATAAGCTTTCCAACCTGCTCCTCCGTGTTCCTTCCGAAGCAAACCTTCGTGGGCGAATAATAAGAAAAATCAAAAGCCATTTTTCCAAAAACCTCCCTGCCTTTATTGACCCCATTATATCAGCAATTTTTCCGAGGCGCAATAGCTCCGCCCTGCGTGAATTTCCGCAATATATCCGCTTCCCTTGACAAAACAGCAAAATATGATTAAATATAATATATCATCTTAAAAAAAGGACGGTGCAGAATGGAAAACTGGCTCATAAGCGTCCACAGCGACGGAACGGAATCCTTCCTCAGCAATCCGAACCCAAACCTTTCCGAAACCGTAAAAATCCGGATTCGCCTTTATGAAAACACTCCCGTAAAAAACGTCGTGCTCATCTCCTATCCCAACGGAACCGAAAATTTCACCGAAATGCGCCCCATTAAAACCGAGCGCGGCTTCATCTGGTACGAAACAGAGCTGAAAATAACCGAAAACCGCATGCCCTATCAGTTTGCCCTGGCCTGCGAAAACAAGATTTATTACTATACCCAGCGGGGAATTTCCACCCATATTCCGGACCACAGCGCGGATTTTGTCCTCCTCGCGGATTATAAACAGCCGGAATGGGTCCGGGATTCCGTTTTTTATCAGATTTTCCCGGAGCGCTTCTGTAACGGAAACCCGGAAAACGACGTTAAACCCGGCGAATATTCCCAGAACGGCTTCCCTGCGGTAAAAATTCCCGACTGGAACAGCGTTCCGGAAGATTATGCCCACTCCCATTGCCTCGATTTTTATGGCGGCGACCTCGAGGGCATAACCGAAAAAATTCCCTACCTCAAAAAACTCGGCGTAAACGCCCTCTATCTCAATCCGATTTTCGCTGCGCCTTCCGTCCATAAATACGACTGCCTCGATTATTTCCACGTCGATCCCCATTTCGGCGGCGACGAAGCGCTTGAAAAACTCTGCGCCGCCCTCCACGAAAACGGAATGAAAATAATCCTCGATATCTCCATCAACCACACCGGCACCGACCACAAGTGGTTCAACCGCAACGGTGCATGGTTTGAAAAATCCGTCGGCGCATATAATAATCCCGATTCCCCGGAGCGCGGTTATTATTTCTTCGGCGAAGAAAATTCCTATCTCGGCTGGTTCGGCGTCGAAACAATGCCCGTCCTCAACTATACCTCCGATTCCCTCCGGAACGCAATCTACCGCGCAAAGGATTCCGTCCTGAAAAAATGGCTCAAACAGCCCTATTCCATTGATGGCTGGCGCTTCGACGTTGCGGATGTTTTTGCAAGAAACAACGAAATCCAGCTTGATAAGGAACTCTGGCCCGAAATCTGCAGAAGCATCCGGGAGGAAAACCCGAAGGCATATATCCTTGCGGAGGACTGGGGCGACTGTCCGGAACATCTCCAGGGGGACCAGTGGGATTCCCCGATGAACTATTTCGGCTGCGGAAGAATAATCCGCCAGTTCTATGGCGAAGCGGATTCATTTATGAGCCGGAGCCCCGTCCTCGGCAATATAAAATATAAAGCCACCGCCGGAGACGTGAAAAACCGCGTCACTGACCATCTTTCAAAAATCCCCTTCGTTTTCAGCGAAAACCAGTTCAACCTTTTCGACAGCCACGATGTTCCGCGCCTTCACTGCAACCCGTATATCACACCGGAATATTACCGCGGCGCGGTTATTTTCCAGTTTCTTCTTCCGGGTGCGCCCTCGGTCTATTATGGCGATGAAGCCGCCATCGATGGACTTCCGGAAACCATGGAAGGCTGCCGCTATCCCATGCCCTGGGATTCGGATTTCGAAAAATCCGATACATATAAGTTTTACAGCCGGATTATTTCCCTCCGCCGGAAAAAAGAATCCCTCCGCCACGGCAGCATGAAATTCCTTCATGCGGAAGGAAATATCCTTGCAATGGCAAGATTCACCGAAACCGAAGCCTTTGTCGGGGTTATTTCGAACGGCGAAAAGGACGAAAAAATCCTTCTTCCTCTCGGCGCAATCGGCGCAGAAAATCTTTTGAACGAGGTTTTCGGAACTGATTTCGACTGCAGAAAAATCGATGAATACACCGCCGAGCTCACAGTAAAAGCCGGCTGCTCCTATCTTTTTGAATGTGAGATGAACAAAATATGACACAAAACGGACATAAAAACAGCCCATCTGAAAGGCTTCCCGAATACGTAAGGATCCTTTCCGAAATGGTGAACTGCAAAACTGTCTTTGATGAAAAAGGCGAAAACAAAGCGGAATTTGAAAAATTTTATTCGGTAATCGAAGAAAATTTTCCAAATCTTTCCAGAAATGCAGAGCGCATCACCTTCGGAAGCGGATGCTTCGCCTATAAAATAAGCGGCGCGAACCCCGAAAAAAACGTGATGATTATGTCCCATCACGACGTTGTTGATTCCTGCCCGGGATGGGAAACGGATGCTTTCACCGCCACGGAAAAGGACGGTTTTCTTTTCGGAAGGGGCACCATCGATACAAAAACGCCCCTTTTTGCGGAACTTATGGCTGCAGAGGAACTTCTTGCCGAAGGCTATGATTTTCCGGGAATCAATCTCTGGATCGGTTCTTCCAACAACGAGGAATGTTCCGGCGACGGAATGGTTCTTGCGGCGGAATATTTCAAAAAGAACGGAATACATTTTGAAACCGTCCTTGATGAAGGCGGCGCCATCACCGAAGGCATGATTCCCGGCGTTAAATGCAAAAGCGCCGTTATCGCCGTCCACGAAAAAAGCCGCCACCGGTTCATCTGCCGGACCTCCGAAAATTCCGTCGGTCACGGAAGCTTTTCGAAGAAAACCGCAACCCCTGCGGAAAATCTTTGCCGCTTTGTTGCAAAGGTTTCCACAAAATCCGGAAAAATCTATAAACCGGCCTTCTCTCCGGAGGTTCGGGCAACATTCGAACGCCACGTTCCCTATATGTCCTTCCCCATGAATTTTCTTTTCGGGAACATCGGAATTTTTGCCCCGGTCATCAAGAAAATCATGCTGAGCATCCCTGCCGCCAGCGCCATGCTCACAACTTCCGTTTCCTTCACCGCCCTGAGCACGGAAACAAAACCCGGTGCTCAAAAGTCGGCAGAGGCAACAATGTATCTCCGCTGCATCCGGGAGGATGATCTTTACCGCGGTCTTGAAAAAATAAAAGACATCGCCAAAAAATATAATATCGAAATTGAGGAAACCCTTCGGGATTACTGCAGGCCCACTGACTTCAATGCCGAACCCTTCAGAAAAACCGAAGCCCTCCTCCACGAAAATTTCCCGGACGTTGCCGTTGCTCCCTTCCTCCTCACTGCAGGAACCGATGCCCGAAGGCTCACCGATGTTGCGGATAACATTCTCCGCTTCGCTCCCATCGATCTTTCAAAATCCCAGTTTGCCTCCATCCACGGCGCAAACGAATGCATTTCCATAAATAATATCGGCGAATGCGTCCGATTCTATAAGGATTTCATCAGAATAATTTAAGCATAATACAAAAAAGCCCTCCGGCGCAAAGCGCCGGAGGGTTCTTTCTTTATAACATCTTATGTAAAATAAAAGAAAAGCGCAACCGCAATAATTACCGCAAGGGCAATGAGAATATTCGGAATTCCGAAACTTTCGCCGAAAATTACCTTATCAAAAAAATCTTCGGCAGTTTCTTCGGTTCCCTCGATTTTCTCGCCATAGGTCACCCGAAGTTCAAGGGTTTTATCCGGATCAAGAAGAATATCATCCTCGCTTTCCGGAATGTCCTCGGAAAGATGGTAGCCTTCCGGAACAAGCTGGTCCACATCCGTTATAATAACGGTTTCCGCACTTATGTTCCTTACAACAATGGTTGCGGTGATTTCTTCCCCTTCCTCATAAACGTCCTTATCGAAAACAACCGTAACCTCAAGTGCTTCGTTCTCCATCTGCATTGCAAAAGCCGGCATTGCAAAAATCTCCGCCCCAAGCAGGAAAAGAAGAACAAAAGCAAAAATTCTTTTTGCAACCTTCATCGCTGAAAATCCTCTCTTTTTATTTTTCCACCTACTATTTTATGCTTTTTCTTCCGCTTCGTCAACCTAATTATTAAAAATGCACGATGGATTGTTGTTTTTACTTCGTCAATGTGATTCTTCGAAAAAACCGCGGCTTTTTGACGGCGGATCCAAGCCCCCTCCCTACGTTGAATCGGCGGATATTATCCGCCTGTTTTTGCTGAAAGCCCCCCTTGTTAAAGGG
>JAFQBT010000061.1 GCA_017399625.1 Oscillospiraceae bacterium | reverse complement strand
GGTTGATTTTATAAGGCATGAAAGCATTTTTATCGTTGTGGTTTTGCCCGCTCCGTTTATTCCCAATAGCGAAAACAATTCTCCATGCCCGACCTCAAGATTTAGATCATCAACGGCAATCAAATCTTTATATTTTTTTGTAAGACCTACAGTTTTTATTGCTTCCATAGATTACCTCCTTAAATACGTTTTGCAAATATTATTTTAACATCTTATTTTAAAAAAACTGTGCTGTTTATTTTATCGGTCGTTTATTATGTGTAATCGGTATTATTTCATGACCTTCCGTAAAATTTTTTAATGAAAAAGAAAAAGGCACCTTGCGGTGCCTTTCTTTTTTTATTCAATTCTTGCTATAACGAATTTGTCTGTCTGATAATTGATTACACCAAGTTTCCAGAGCTTCATGTGACGGATCCTGTCCTGAAAAAACGGGATTGGTTCCAGAAATTCCCCGTCGGTGCCTTCCTCCATAACCCGGAGGAGATACGCGGTATCCTTCACCTTTTCAACGCCTTCCCTGAAAGGTTCATAGCGGTATTTATAATCCTCATCGACCCAAAGAAAGCCTATGAGGGTTTTATCATAAGATACTTCATATTTTTCCATGGCAGATTCCTGTCATCTGAGGGTGATATATGCGGCGTATGCAGCATACATTGCAATGCATGCAAGACCTTCTGCCCTGTTTGTTTTGTTTCCGGTTTTTCCGAAAACATACATAACAAGGGTGATACCCATAAGAATGACAGTATCAATGAAGAGAAGGTTGGATGCGTGAATTGTCGTAAGTGCGGAAGCGGAACCGAGGATGAAAAGAATGTTGAAAATGTTGGAACCGACAACGTTTCCAAGGGCAAGACCGCTGTCGCCTTTTCTTGCGGCAACAATGGAAGTTACAAGTTCCGGAAGAGAAGTTCCCATTGCAACAATGGTAAGACCGATGAAAGTTTCGCTCATGCCGATGGCTTCTGCGATAAGAACGGCGTTATCAACAACAAGATCGCCGCCGAAGATAATCGCAGCAAGTCCGCCGAGAATGCAGAGAACGCTTTTTACCGGGGACATTGCCTTAATATCGTCGCCTTCGGTGCGGTTTTTCTTTGCGGAGCGGATAAGCAGAAGGATATATGCGACCATACCGCAAAGAAGAAGAACGCCTTCGATGTTTGAAATTTTCATATCGAGCATCATTACAAGAAGAACGCCTGCGGCGCCAAGGCTCCACCAGATATCACGGGTTAGAATAACTTTTTCGGAAACAACCGGGCAGATTATTGCGGAAACGCCGACAACGATGAGAAGGTTGAAAATGTTGGAACCGACTACGTTGCTGAGTGCGATATCGCTGTTTCCGGAAAAACCCGCGGAAATGCTGACTGCGGCTTCGGGAGCGCTTGTTCCCATTGCAACAACGGTAAGACCGATTATTACAGAGGGAATCTTGAGGAGCTTTGCAACGGAAGAAGCACCGTCAACAAAGAAATCCGCGCCTTTGATAAGAAGAACAAAGCCGACGACGAGAAGTACGTACATCATCATAAATAAAAAGACCTCCGTTTTTCCGTAACGAAGGCAAAAAAATACAAGGCCTTTCATTACGGTTTCTGTAATAAAAAGTCTTGTTGTTTAATACATTATCCGGCCTTTCGGCGTGATGACGAATAACATAACGCCCCAAAACCTTTCTGGTGCGCCAACTACTCCCTTATGGTATAATATGTTATCATTTTCGGTTTTGTTTGTCAACCCCCAATTAAATATGTATTATGTATTATACCTATTTAATTGATGCGGTTCCCGTTTGCAAAAAAGCGGTCCGCTTTCCGCAGACCGCTTTTTATTTTTTATTCACTCAGCCGCAATGGGAAAATCCGCAGTCGCAGATTGTGCATCCGCCTTCATGACGAAGGAGTTTTCCGCATTCGGGGCAATGGAGTTTATCGTCCTTTCCGAGAACGGGTTTGTTTGCCGGTGCGGGCTTTTCGCCCTCAGCTTTTTTTGGCGGTTTTTCCTCCTCAGCGTTGATGCTGAAACCGTTTGTGCCGAGCATTTTGCTCATCTTGACGATGGTTCTTGCAATGGCGTCCGGGCAGGAAGTGCAGTTGAGACCCTGCTGACGGACGGTGCTGGGGCAGCGGATTCCTTTAAGCTGGGCAAGAATTTCGTCCTGGCTTATACCGGCGCGGAGCGCAATGGAAACAAGTCTTGCAGTGGCCTCGCTCTGGGAAGGGCATCCGCCGCCTTTTCCGGTGCTGGTAAAAACTTCGCAGATGCCGTGTTCATCGCGGTTGACGGTGATGAAAAGGCTTCCGCAGCCGATCTTCATCTTTTCGGTTGCGCCCCAGGTAAGGTTGGGTCTCGGTCTCGGAAGAATGGTGTTCATAACCGGTGCTTCGGGTTTTTCTTCCTCTTTCTTCTGGGTTCCGATGGTGAGAACCTGGCTGTCGCGGCTTCCGTCACGGTAAACGGTGGTGCCTTTGCATCCGAGTTTATATGCAAGAACATAGGCTTCCTTAACTTCCTCTCGGGTTGCGCTGTTGGGGAAGTTGATGGTTTTGGAAACGGCGTTGTCGGTATATTTCTGGAATGCCGCCTGGATTCTGATATGCCATTCGGGGGTGATATCATGTGCGCAGACGAAAACTCTTCTGATATCCTCCGGAATCTCCTTGATATGGGCAAGGGTGCCTTCATCGGCAATTCTCCGGATAAGTTCTTCGGAATAGATTCCCCGCTCCCTGAGTTTTTCAACAAGAAGGTCGTTGCAGACAAGGAGCTTGTCGCCGTCCATTACGTTCTTGGTGAAAGCATAGGCAAAAAGCGGTTCGCAGCCGCCGGAAGCATCCGCAATGATGGAGATGGTTCCGGTGGGGGCAATGGTGGTGATGGTTGCGTTGCGGATTTCGTATCTGTCCGCAAAAACGGATTCGCTCCATGCGGGGAAGGTTCCTCTTTCGAGTGCAAGTTCGATGGAAGCCTTGGTACCTTCGCTCTGGATAAGGCTCATAACTTCCTCCGCAACTCTTTCGGCTTCAACGGAATTATAAGGAACGCCGAGCTTCAGGAGAAGATCTGCAAATCCCATTACGCCAAGACCAATTTTTCTGGTTTTGCGGGTCATTTCATCGATGGCAGGAAGCGGATAATGGTTCACGTCGATTACGTTATCGAGGAAATGAACGGCTTTATGTACGATATCGGTGATTCTGTCATAGTCGATGGAAAGGATTCCATCCTCTTCGCAAACGCAGCGGCCAAGGTTGATGGAACCGAGGTTGCAGGCTTCATAAGGAAGAAGGGGCTGTTCGCCGCAGGGGTTTGTGCTTTCAATTTCGCCGAGAGAGGGAGTGGGGTTATAACGGTTCATCTCATCGATGAAAACGATTCCCGGTTCGCCGTTGCGCCATGCGGCATCAACGATTTTTTCAAAAACTTCCCTTGCGTCAAGAGTTCCTGTAACTTCGCCGGTATGGGGAGCAACAAGTTCGTATTCGGTGCCGTTTTCAACCGCTTCCATGAATTTATCGGTGATTGCAACGGAGATATTGAAGTTGTTGATCTCGTTGTTGTTTGCTTTGCAGTCGATAAATTTGAGGATGTCCGGATGGTCGATGCGGAGCATACCCATATTTGCGCCGCGGCGGGTTCCGCCCTGTTTTACAGCTTCGGTTGCGGCATTGAAAACCTTCATGAAACTTACGGGACCGGAGGAAGTTCCGCCGGTGGATTTTACGATGGAACCTTCCGGACGAAGACGGGAGAAGGAAAATCCGGTGCCGCCGCCGGACTGATGAACAAGCGCGGCATATTTTACGGTATCGAAAATTCCGACCATGCTGTCCTCAACCGGAAGAACAAAGCAGGCGGAAAGCTGACCGAGAGGTCTTCCTGCGTTCATAAGGGTCGGCGAGTTAGGCATAAAGTCGCAATCCGTCATCATATCGTAAAATTCTTTTTCGGTGGCTTTGATTTCCTCTTCGGTTTTGCCATAAGCCGCATCCGCACCCGCAATGGTGGAAGCAACTCTTGTGAAGAGTTCTTCAATTGTTTCAACAACCTTGCCGTCCTCTTTGGCAAGATATCTTCTTTCGAGAACGGTTTTCGCATTCTGTGTAAAATTCAATACCATTTCCCCCTTTTTTATATTTCCGGGGCATTCCTTTTTTCGGAGTCTGAAATGCCCATAATTTATCCTGAAATGCCATAAGGTGACACAAAATTATTATAGCATAAATTGTTTCCGTTTTGAACATGAAAAAGCTGTTAATTGAAAAATATTTATCATAACCACCAGCTGAGCCGGTGGTTTTTGTACGCTAAAGCCACAAAAAAAACGGCGGAAGAAAATCTTCCGCCGTTTTTTGTTCAGGCATAATGATATTTGTCTTTTTTCCGGATGAGGAGGAAAACCGTAAGCAAAAAAGCAAGAACTTCCGCAACAACCATCGACCACCAGATTCCGTCGATTTCCCAGATTTCCGGAAGAATCATAACCGCCGCAACCTGGAAAACAACGGTGCGGAGGAACGAAATCACCGCGGAAACAAGTCCGTTGTTGAGTGCGGTGAAAAATCCCGAACCGAAAATGTTTATTCCGATGAAGATAAACGCCGCCGCGCTTATGATAACGGATCTTCTGGTAAGTTCAAAAAGAACCGGGTCGTATCCGACAAAAATTCCCGAAATGGTGTCCGCAAGAAGAAGGATGAGCCCCGCAAGGGCAACTCCTCCGAATCCCATGAGCACCATGCTCTTTTTGAAAAGGTTTTTCAGTTCATCGTGGTTCTGCGCGCCGTAATGATAACCGATAATCGGCGAAGCGCCGGTTACATAACCGAAAAGCGTTGCAACAAAAATCCAGTTTGCGTACATGAGCACGCCGTAGGCGGCAACGCCGTCCTCTCCGGCAAAGCGCATGAGCTGGAGGTTATAGAGCATAGCAACAATGTTGCCGGAAACGTTGGAAACAAATTCCGAAGAACCGTTTGTGCAGGTTTTCCAGAAAACGCTCCGGACAAAAGGTCCTTTTCCAAGGCGGAGAAGGCTTGAATTGTGCTTTCTTGCAAAATAAATCACCGGAATAACCGCGCCGATAAACTGGCTTGCAATTGTCGCAAGGGCAGCGCCGGCAATTCCCCATCTGAAAACCGCCATAAAAAGCCAGTCCAGGAACATATTTCCGCATCCGGCGGCAACGGTTGTATAAAAACCGTACTGAGGTCTTTCGGCTGTTATGAAGAAAATCGAAAAGGCGTTCTGAAGCATGAAGAAAGGGATTCCGGCGAAAATTATCGCGCCGTAGATCGTGCAATTTTCGATCATTTCCTCCCCTTCCGCACCGAGAAGAACCGAAACCGGGCGCACCGTTGCAATGCCGATGGCGGCAATGACGATTCCGAGAACAAGGCTGACATATATGAGCATGGAAAAATATTCGTTTGCTTTTTCCTTGTTTCCTTCGCCGAGGGTTTTTGAAACAATTGCGTTTCCGCCGGCGCCGATCATAAATCCAAGTGCGCTGAGCACCGCGATGAACGGATAGATAAGATTAAGCGCCGCAAAGGGCGTTTTTCCCACAAGGTTCGAAACAAAAAGTCCGTCAACAATTCCGTAAACAGAACCGAAAACCATCATTGCGATTGACGGAAAAACAAAGCGCAGAAGCTTTTTGTAATCAAAATGTTCGCAAAGCTGAATCCTCATTTGTTTTCTCCTTTGATTTTATCGAATTCTTTTTTAAGAAAGCTGTGGTGTTTTTCCGAAATCCGGATAAGTTCGTTCTGTTCCTCTTCCGAAAGATTGTTGAAAGCGTTTTTTTCCGCTTCAAGCATTTTTCTGACTGTTCGCATTGCAAGAAAATTTCCTTTTTCGGTGAGGACAAGAAGCTTTTCCCGGAAATTTTCCGGCGAAGGGGCAATATCGATTATTCCTTCTTCAATAAGCTTTTTTGCGGCGGAATTAATCGTCTGCTTGTTTTCGTACCAATCGCAGCAGATTTCTTTCTGGGTACAGGGTCTTCCGAAATCAAAAAGAGTCCAGATTATCATCATCTGCCCTTTTGCCCTTCCGAAATAGTTGAATGTGCCGGTCCATTCGTCGTCGTTTTTTCTTCTTATTACCTGAAACTGTTCAAATTTTTCCTTTGCCAAAGCAATGCTCCTTTCAGGACACAGTCCGAAATCATACCGTTGTATTATAGTACGATTTCGGACTTTTGTCAACGATTTGTTGACATTTTTTCCCTGATGTGATATATTTTCAGCATAAGCTTTCGGCGTTTCTGTACCAAACGTCCGGGGGCATTTTTTATCTTTAAGGGGAATTTTATGAAAAAACGCGTTTTTTATAAAGAAATTGCTTATATTTTCGGAATCGTTTTTATAGCGGTTGGCGTTGCCCTTGCAGCAAAATCAGATTTCGGCGTTTCAATGATTGCGGGACCGGTTTATACTCTTTATCTCTGGCTTAATCAATTTACCGAAATTATAACCTTCGGAACAATTGATTACAGCTTTCAGGGAATTGTAATTCTTCTTGCGGCGGTTCTTGTTAAAAAGTTTCACCTTTCCTATCTTTTAAGCTTTGCAACGGCGGTTATTTCCGGTTTTACAATTGATTTTTTCTTCTGGCTTTTCGATTTTTTCACCGCGGAAGGAATTTTTTTCCGCGCGGTAATTTTCTGCCTGAGCATCATCAGCTGTGCTTTCGGCGTTGCCTGTATTTTTCATACATATTTTCCGCCGGCGGGGCACGAACTTTTTGTAAAGGAATTTTCAATCCATTTTGGAAAGAATATGCATAAAGTCAAAACAATTTATGATGTTTCTTTCTGTGTGCTCAGCGTTTTGCTCAACCTTGTTCTTTTCGGAGGCTTCGTCGGAATCGGAATCGGAACGGTTATCACCGCATTTTTAAACGGTCCGCTTATCGGAAAATTCACCCGTTTTATCGAAAACCATTTTGAATTCAAAGCCGCTTTTCCGAAACTTGAGGAATATTTTGAAAAATAATCATAACCACCGGTAAACTGGTGGTTTGCTCAGACTCTAAAAGGGTCAGTACTTGCTGACCCCTCGAAGGGATACTGAATATTACCATTGCATCGCTTGCCCTGCTACCGGTAAACCGGTAACATTCGCCAATTGCAAAAATGCAGTTGGTCTATAATTTTTATAAAAATCTCTTGTTTTTTCAGTTTTGCGACCGCCAAACCATTTCCGAAAATACAGGAATTTTTATGCCAAGGCTTTTTATTGACCCCTGGCAGAACCAGGGGTTTTGTTAAGCCTGAAGGCAACAAAAAAGCAAGCCTTTGCAAATTGCAAAGGCTTGCTTTTTATGCATGCTGATGTGCGGTAAAATCTTTATCAACGTCGATTACCGCGAAGAATTTTTCGTCCGATTCGTGGATTTTGTTTGCGATTATCGAAACGATTTCCTCGTCGCTGTATTTATAATTATAAGGCACGACGATATCGAAAATCACGTTTGTGTGGGTGGGTCCGCTTACCATTCTGAAATCATGGAATGTTATGACCTTATCGATTCCGGCGATTATTTCGCCGACCTTCGCCTTCATCCGGTTTGTGAGTTCATCCCGGACGTCCACCGGATCCATGTGGATGGTTGCAAGGCAACCGGTTTCCCGCATGATGTCGTGCTCGATGTTATCGATGGTATCGTGAATATCAACAAAGTTTCCGTCGGAAGGAACTTCCGCATGGAGGGAGATAAAAACCCTTCCCGGACCGTAGTTATGGACTATCATATCGTGGATTCCTATCATTCCGTCGTGGGAAAGGACTATATCCTCCACCTTTTTGCAGAATTCCTCGTCCGGCGGGGTTCCGAGAAGGGAATCTATGGTCTCCTTCGCGGAGGAAATTCCCGCAAACATAACGAATCCCGCAACAGCAAGACCGACCCAGCCGTCGATGACGATTCCGGTGCTCACGGTGAGCACCGCGGAAAGAAGTACCGCAAAGGTGGAAACCGTATCGGAAATGCTGTCAGTTGCCGTTGCCTTAAGGGTTGCGGAATCGATTTTCTTTCCGACGGAGCGGTTATAGATGAACATATAGAATTTCGCAAGGATGGAAATTCCGAGCACCGCAAAGGTGAGGGCGGAATATTCCACCTCCTCCGGAGCGACGATTTTTCCTACGGAATCCTTTCCGAGCTCAAAACCCATCATGATGATGACCATGGAGATGATAAAGCTTGCGATATATTCAAATCTTCCGTGACCGAAGGGATGCTCCGGGTCGGGTTTTTGTGAAGCAAGGCGGAAGCCGATAAGGCTTATTACCGAAGAACCCGCGTCCGAAAGGTTGTTGAAAGCATCCGCCGTTACTGCGACGGAACCGCTTATGAAACCGGCGATGAATTTTCCGGCAAAAAGAAGAACATTTATCACGATTCCGACAATTCCGCAAAGATAGCCATAGGCGGAACGGACCTTTCCGTCGGAATAATTTTCGCTGTCTTTTATATACAGCTTTGCAAGGAGTTTTATCAAAAAAATCCCCTCCCCATAATATAAAATAATGCCGCCCGCAAAGGGCGGCTTTGCTTTTTTTAAAATCAGTATCTGCCCCGGTAATCCGCTTCGACGGCTTCGATCCGCTCAAGATACTCGTCCTTTTCCATCATTCCCGCCTGATAAAGGCTTTTGAGCTGGTCAAGGCGGTGTTTGCGTTCGCCTTCGGCATCCTTTATATGCATCTGGTGGACCTGGCGGCTGTATTTTGCGTCCTTTGAACCGCTTTTCGGGGTTTCGGAATCGCCGAAGGTGTTTTTGAACATATTGATAAGCGGCGCCGCCGCAAATCCGATTATCAGCACAACAACAAGCGGAAGAAACATCATAAATTCGTTCATAAAAAGCGGTCACCTCTTTTTTCAATATTCTGTACCTTTATTTTACCATAATTTTATGCTTTTGAAAACATCTTTATTTAACAAATCGGCAAAATTTTACTTGTAAAAAGATTTTGTTTGTGATACAATAACTTCTGTTACGGGGGCGTAGCTCACCTGGGAGAGCGCGACATTCGCATTGTCGAGGTAACCGGTTCAAGTCCGGCCGTCTCCACCAGAAAAGAAAAGACCTTTGTCCGTTTGGGCAAAGGTCTTTTCTTTTCAACGAAATAAATCCCTTGCGGGATTTGTGAAATGCGCTTCGCGCGTGAAATATGGCTTTGCCATGTGAAATGCCTGCGGGCGTCCAGGGGATTTATTTCATTTCACTTTCCGCAAGGCGGAAATTTTCACAATGACCGAAGGTCATTATTTCACATCCGGCGAATGCCGGATATTTCACTTTTTCACAAAACCTCTTGTTTTTATGTATGTAAAGTTATATATTATAATTAAAGTTACAATAACCTGAATCGTCTTTCGACCGTTTCTGAAAACGGAGCCACCAAGAAAAGTTATAAAATTAGCAGGAGCCGTCATATTTTTATGACAGCTCCTTCTTTTATTTAAGTTTGTTTCCGTCGCTGAAGGCGCTTCCCACAACTTCGCCGAGGACGATGTATTTGTGATTGCAGGGGTCATAGGTGATGGGGCGGAGCTTTGCAACGTCGATTTTTCCGTTTTCATCAAGGATTTTTTCGTCCGCGGAAACGTTGAGGATTTTTCCGACCATTCTTCCGGTTTCCGGGTCATAGCCTGTGAGCTCGCATTCCACCGCCATGGGAAGTTCCTCGATAAGGGGCGCGTTGACAAATTCGGATTTTACCGCATGGAAACCCGCTCTTTCAAATTTATCCGGAACTTTGTTGCCGGATTCAACGCCCACGTAATCGCATTCCACAACGTGCGCCGCATCCGCCATGCTTACGGTAAATGCTTTTGTTGCAAGAATGTTCTTCGTGGTTTTGTGTCCTGCGCTGATGCACATGCTGATTTCGTCGGAATCGGAAATTCCGCCCCAGGCGGCATTCATCGCGCAGGGAACTCCGTTTTCGTCATAAGCCGCAAGAATAAAAACCGGCATCGGATAGACCATCGGTTTTGCGCCGAAATTTTTTCTCATATAAAAATCCTCCTTGGAATTAATTACAGTTCAAATGGCAGAAAAGCCGCCGCAACCGCAAGAACGATTGCCGGAAGAAGGTTTGCAACCCGGATTTTTCTTCCCCAGACAAGGTTTATTCCGACGCAGAAAATCAGAATCGAGCCTATCATCGAAAGATTTCCGAGGGCTTCTGCCGTCATGATGGGTTTTATAAGCGAGGAAAGAGCGGTCACTCCTCCCTGCAGGATTGCAACAGGAATTGCGGAAAAAGCGCAGCCTTTTCCCATGGAGCAGGTCATCACCATTATTATGATAAGGTCGAGTATCGCTTTAGTCACAAGAATCGAATAATCCCCGAGGATTCCGTCTTCGATTGCGCCAACTATTGCCATTGCGCCGATACAGACCGTCAGCGAAGCGGTTACAAACCCTTCGACGAATTTTTTATCCTTCGCGTTGCCGGTTCTGATTTTCAGCCATTCGCCGAAGGCTTCGAATTTATCCTCAAGGTTAACCGTTTCGCCGATCAGCGCACCGAGAGCAAGGCAGGCGATTATCAGCATTGTTCCGCCGCTTTTAACCGAATTTCCGTTTACCGCAAGCATTCCTTCAAGTGTGCCCGCAATTCCAAGGAAGAGCACACAGATTCCGCAGGCTTTTGAAAGGGTGTCCTGGTGCCTTTCGGAAAGAGCTTTTCCGAAAAGCATTCCGAAGATTCCGCCGATTATTATCGCGGCGACGTTTATTATTGTTCCTGTTCCGGGCATAATGCACCCGCTTTCTTTTCAGAATATACAATATACATTTTGCGCCCGGAAAGGTTTTTTGTCAATAGGGTACTTGCGGCAAAGCATCTCATTATTGTATAATTAAAATATATCAAAAAAGGGGGCTTTGCTTTTGGAAAGAATTATTTTTCATATCGACGTAAACAGCGCTTTTCTTTCCTGGGAAGCCGCCAGAAGAGTTAAAAACGGCGAAGACGACATCCGGCTTATTCCTTCCGCCATCGGCGGTGACAGAGAAAAACGCACCGGGGTCATCCTTGCAAAATCCATTCCCGCGAAAAAATTCGGAATCAAAACCGGCGAACCTGTCGGAATGGCTCTTCGGAAATGCCCGGAGCTTTATCTTGCAAAGCCGGACTTCCGCCTTTATGTAAAATGCTCGAAGGCTTTTATGGATATCTGCCGGGAATACACCCCGGTTGTTGAAAAATATTCCATCGACGAATGCTTCCTTGATATGACCGGGATGGATATGCTTTTTCCGGATCCGGTTGCTACTGCCCATGAAATCAAGGACAGAATTTACCGGGAGCTGGGCTTTACCGTAAACGTCGGCATCGGTCCCTGCAAGATTCTTGCGAAAATGGCAAGCGATTTTGAAAAACCGAACAAGGTCCACACCCTTTTCCGGGATGAAATTCCGCAGAAAATGTGGCCCCTTCCGGTGGGAGAACTTTTCAGCATCGGACATTCCACCGCCGAGCATCTTGAAAGCGCCGGAATAAAAACCATCGGCGACCTTGCAAGGCTCGATTTGAAGAGCGTACAGGCGCTTATCGGCGATAAAATCGGAAAACAGATACACGATTATGCCAACGGAATCGACCCTTCCCCGGTTCTTGAAGAACCGGAGGAGGCAAAGGGTTACAGCATTTCCACGACCCTTGAGGAGGACGTTGTCACAAAAGAAGCGGCTTTTAAAATTCTTCTTGCCCTTGCGGACAGCGTTTCCGCAAGAATGCGTGCGGACGAAAAAAAGGCCTTCTGCGTTGGGGTCACAATCCGCGGAAACGATTTTAAAAATCATTCCCACCAGCACACTCTTTCCGAACCGACGGACATCACTTCGGAGATTTATTCCGTGAGCAAGCGGCTTTTTTCCGAACTCTGGGATAAAAGAACGCCGCTCCGGCTTCTTGGAATTTCACTTACGCAGATCACGGACGAGGACTGCGCCCAGCTTTCCTTCTTCCCCACCGAAAACAAGGAAAAGGAACGCCGCCTTGATAAAGCGATGGACGAGATCCGGAGCAAATTCGGTTCCGCAACTGTTGTCCGGGCTTCGAATTACAATTCAAATCTTGACGTCGGCAAAAAATACAAAGCGCAGATGGAAAACAATAAAAAATAAAAAAGTGTGCCTTGCGGCACACCTTTTTTTATTTCAGAACAATCTCCATGAGCACCGGGTTGTGGTCGGAAAATTCAAATCCGGCATCAACCGTTTCAACGGAAACAAGTTCCACGTTCGGCGAAATTATGAATCCGTCGATAACGTAATGCTGGGCGGATTCCTTATCATAAGGCTTGTTGAGAAGGCGGCAGGTTGGAACGGAATCATCGAAAACATAACTCCAGCCTTCCGGAACATCTTCTTCCGAAAGTACTCCCGGAGTCCAGAAATCCGGGTCTTTAAGCTGATATTTGCCCACCGCACCGGGAAAAGTCTGGTTGAAATCCCCGCCGGCGATTACGTAATTTCCTTTTGCGTATTCGGATTCGAGCACTTCCCAGAGCATCTTCGTCTGGGCAATTTTGCCTTCGCCGTCATCATAGGCTTCAAGATGGAGGTTGACGGTAACAAGCTGCTTGTCCGTTCCTTCAATATCGGTATAGGTAACGAGGAGGCAGCGCTTGAGGTTTGCGGCGGAAACCGGCCATTTGAACGGACAAGGAAGGGAAATTCTGTTTCCGACAGTCATTTCAAGTTCGGAAAGGGTGACGATTCCGCTGTTGACTTTTCCGATGGGCGGCCATGGGAACGGCACAAAATCGCAGATATAGTTTGCCGCCCATGCAGCACGGAAACCTTCCATTTCCTCTTTTATTGTTTTAAACTGAGCTGTTTTGAAACTTCTTGCCGAACCGCGGTCAACTTCCTGGAGGAGGATTATATCAGCATCGGCGCTTTTAACTTCATTGAGCACGCCTTCAAGATTTCTGAGCACCAGTTCCTTATCGCCGTTGCGGACATTTTTGCCGCCGTCCATGAAGAAATCCGATTCCTTGCCGAGGTTGCCGTAACCGATGTTGAAAGTGAGCACGCGGATTTTTTCGCCGAGCACGTCTTTTTTCGGTTCAAGGCATTCGTTTATTTCAACCGGAACGGTTTTTTCCGGTTCCGGCTTAAATTCCGTTATGGTCAGCCAGCCGATGAAACCAACCGCAAAGATGAGCACCGCACCCACGAGCACGCCGAAAATTTTGAGCACCGTTTTGATTCCCTTTGACATTTTCTCATCTCCCCGCAATATTATCTGACTCTATTATAATTTCCGGAAAAGGAAATTGCAATATCATAAAAAATCTTTTATATTTCTATTGACAAACCGCATTAAACCGTGTAAAATATCATTTCGTCAAACAAATAATGCCTTATCAAGAGCGGCTGAGGGACAGGCCCTTTGAAGCCCGGCAACCTGCATTCAGTGTGTGGTGCTAATTCCTGCGGAGAAAATCCGAAAGATGAGGAACGGTAAAATTGTTCTTAACAAGCGCCCGTTCTTCGGGCGCTTTTTTGTTGACTTTATATCGAATTTAAAATAAAAAAAGAAAGGAAATTCAAAAAAATGAGCAGACATTTCTTCACTTCCGAATCTGTTACCGAAGGTCATCCCGATAAAATCTGTGACCAGCTTTCCGACGCTATTCTCGACGCGCTTCTTGAAAAAGACCCCAACTCCCGTGTTGCATGCGAAACCACCTGCACCACCGGCATTGTTTCAGTAATGGGCGAAATCACCACCAACGCATACGTTGATATCCCAGGAATCGTCCGCGAAACCGTTCGCGAAATCGGTTATGACCGCGCAAAATACGGTTTTGACTGCGACAGCTGCGCAGTTATCACTTCCATTGACGGCCAGTCCGCAGACATCGCTCTCGGCGTTGACTCCGCTGAAGAGCAGAAAGAAGGTTCCGCAGACGACGCAGATACCACCGGCGCAGGCGACCAGGGTATGATGTTCGGTTTTGCATGCCGCGAAACTCCCGAACTTATGCCCATGCCCATCAGCTTTGCGCACAAACTTGCTCTTCGCCTTACCGAAGTCCGCAAAAACGGAACCCTTTCCTATCTCCGTCCCGACGGCAAAAGCCAGGTTACCATTGAATATGACGGCAACACCCCTGTTCGTGTTGAAGCGGTTGTAATTTCCTCCCAGCACAGCGCAGACGTTTCTCTCGAAACCATCCGCGAGGACATCAAAAAACACGTTATCGACGCAGTTATTCCCGCTGAGCTTATGGATGAAAACACCAAGATTTTCATCAACCCCACCGGCCGTTTTGTAGTCGGCGGTCCTCAGGGCGACAGCGGTCTTACCGGACGCAAAATCATCGTTGATACCTACGGCGGTTATTCCAGACACGGCGGCGGCGCTTTTTCCGGAAAAGACCCGACCAAAGTTGACCGTTCCGCCGCATACGCCGCAAGATGGGTTGCAAAGAACGTTGTTGCCGCTGACCTTGCTGAACGCTGCGAAATCCAGCTTGCATACGCCATCGGCGTTGCACATCCCGTTTCCGTAATGGTTGAAACTTTCGGCACCGGAAAATATTCCGACGAGGAAATTTCCGACGCAGTCCAGAAGGTATTCGACCTTCGTCCCGCCGCAATCATCAAGGCTCTTGACCTCAGAAAACCCATCTACCGCCAGCTTGCAGCTTACGGACACATGGGCAGAGAGGACCTTGGCGTTGCATGGGAGAAAACCGACAAGACCGAAGAACTCAAAGCATATTTCGCCTGAGTTTTCCGCCATCGCACCCAATCAACGGAAAGAAAGCAGTGAAGCTTTATGGATAAACAGGATTTTCTGAAAACATATAATTTAACGGAAGCGGACCTTCTGAAGGCGGATATCTCCTGGGACGAACTTGCCCTCATTGAAAAGGAATACCTTGAAATCGAGCAGGAGCTCCACGATGCAGGAAAGGATTTCATCGACGAATTTCTTTATGATATCGAAAAAGCGGGAATTCATTCCTACCGTTACCGCACAAAGGAACCGGGACATCTTCTTGAAAAAATAGTCCGCAAGCGGAAGGAAAATCCGGAAAAATTCGCAAAGCTGGACCATACTAACTATTATAAATTCGTAACGGACCTTATCGGCATAAGGGTTTTCTTCCTCTATCGCGAGGACTGGATCCATTTCCACCGATATATCACAAGCCGACTTGAAAACGACCCTTCGAAATATATTAAAAACCGTCTTGAGGATTTTGACGAAAACCCGAACCATAATTACATAACCGAAACCCCGAAGGCATATAAACGCGCCGGCGACAGCAAAATCTATAACGCCGACGAAATCGAAATCGTCACCGACGGAATCTACCGCTCCCTCCATTACAACGTGAAATATCACGGATATTATATCGAAATCCAGGGACGCACCCTTTTTGAGGAAGGCTGGGGCGAAATCGACCACGATATCGTTTATAAGGGTTTTGAGGACGACGAGATGCTCCGGGATTATTCAAAGCTTCTCAATCGCCTTGCGGGACTTGCTGACGAGATGAGTTCCTATTTCCGCCGGATGAAACAGCAGAAGCTGGACGATAAATAAACCAGCAGTTTAATCGGATAAAAACACCGGTCATTGAAAATGACCGGTGTTTTTTGTTATTATATTATCGAAGGGAGTTGATATCCATGAATATCGAAATCGGCGCAAAGATAAAACAGCTCCGCAATGCCGCGGGAATGACTCAGGAACAGCTTGGAAACGAACTTTCCGTTTCCGCCCAGGCGGTTTCAAAATAGGAAAGCGGAACAACAACTCCGGATATCCAGCTTCTTCCGGAGATTTCCGTTCTTTTCGGAGTCACCATCGACGAGCTTTTTTCCATGACCGATGAAAGAAAAACCGAACGCATCGAAAACATGATCGATAACATGCATTTTATTCCGGAAAAGGATTTTTCCGATTCCGAAAAATTCCTCCGGGAAAAACTTTCCGACGAAAAAGCAAAAGCAAAGGCGACCCTTGTTCTCGGTGAACTTTATTCAAAACGCGCATCGGAATATAATGAGCTTGCTCTTGAAACCGGAAAGAAAGCTCTTTTTCTCAATCCGGACGAAAAACGCGCGCACAACGTTATTTTTGATGCTGTCGGCGGACTTTATTGTGATTACAACGCTTCGAACCACGTTGAAACCATTGATTTTTATAAGGATTTTATTGAAAAACACCCGGAAAATCCGCGCAGTTATCTTTGGCTTATGGATCTGCTTCTTGCGGACGGAAGAACCGAAGAAGCGAAGGAATATCTCTGGAAAATGGACAAAATCGAGCACAGTTTCCGCACCGATCTTTATCTCGGACTTATTGCAAAAGCGGAATGCAATCTGCCGAAAGCGCTTGAATATTGGGAACACATGACGGAGGAATTTGATTACTGGCTTTCATGGAGCTGCAAGGGCGACCTTTTTGCAAGGCTCTGCCGTTTTGATGAAGCGGTAAAATTTTATGAACACGCCTTTGAAATTCAGGAACCGCCCAGATATATGGATATTCCGGAATCCATTTCCTGTATTGCCGAGGCCATCGGAGATTATGAAAAGGCAATCGAATACCGCCGTAAGGCCATCGAAATCACCGAAACCGAATGGAAAATAACCGAAGGTGAATGGGTCGATTTCCATAAAAGGGAAATCAAAAGGCTTATGGATAAAATGAAAAAATAAAAAACGGCGGGAAAAAGCTTTTTTCTATTCTGACACCTATTACATGAAAAAATATAATGCTACCCCATTTCTTTTGAGAAATCAAAAGAAACCGGGTAGCTCCTGAAAAGAAAAATTTATACCCCTGCAGTTTGCTCCCGCTCGTCGCGGCAAAGTTCACTCTTTTCGGAACACCGCTTTGCGGTATTCCTCAGCCGCTCACTTGCCGCTCCTCTTCCCCAAAAATCTTCGATTTTCGTGGACCCCTAATATATCCCCTTGGAGGGGACTAAAACGCTCCACCGAACGAATGGTGATTCCGATTCTACACCGTCGCCGCTCGGGGTCGGCAACGGTTTTCATTTTACCTTTTATGCCCGGCTGTTTATAACATACAAATGCAAAAAAGTGTGCCTCGTTAAGAAGCACACTTTTGTTTTATTCGCTTATTTTTTTATAATGTTCCTTCATGCAGCGGAAGGTTTCGTCCGAAAGATCGTGCTCTATTTTGCAGGCATCCTCCAGCGCGGTTTTTTCATCAACGCCGATGGCGGAAAGGAATTTTGCAATCACAACGTGGCGTTCATAAACGCTTTCGGCAATGACTCTTCCCTTTTCCGTAAGGGTTATGAGGTAATCCTCATCCATATTGATATATCCGTTTTCACGGAAGTTTTTCATTGCAACGGAAACGGTGGGTTTTGAAAATCCCAGTTCGTTGCAGATATCTATTGAACGGACCTGTCCGTTGCGCTTTTGTAACATAAGTATCGCTTCAAGGTAATCCTCGCCGGATTCTCTTATCTGCATAAAACGGGACCTCCTTTCCCCTTTTTGGTATTATCAATATCTTACTATAAATCCGCTTTTTTTGCAAGCCGATTTATTTTTTCACAAGGGGAAGGAGGGTTTATCTTTAAATTTCTTTCGCTAATTTCAGCAGATAATTCATCTTTGCTTTCTGAGCGTTATGTTCATAAATTGCGGATTCGAGGAGGTATTCGTCCGTTGTAAGGTTGAAAACCGTTTCGGTGCGGCGGATTTCCGCTTCGAGCGCTTCAATATCCGACCGAAGGCGCTCCCGCTCCTCTTTCCGTTTTTGCAAAAGTCTTTTTTCCGCTTTTCTTTTGGTAAAACTCATAAATTTCGCCTCCGCCATCATATTATGAAAAAGTGTTGGCGCTTATGAAAATCTTTATTCAAAAAATTTGACAAAACCAAAACAAAACGCTATAATATTATAGTTAATTTAATATCGAGGTGTAGCGCAATTGGTAGCGCGCCTGCTTTGGGAGCAGGATGCTGCAGGTTCGAGTCCTGTCACTTCGACCATATTAGCACGATGGTTTTGATACAAAACCATCGTGCTTTTTCTATATTGGTTGATATTTACACAGCAATTTGATACAATCTATTCGACAAACTTGAATTTGACGGGGTGATTAAGGTGCTTGTTCTATGCTCAAATGGATTATCAAGTGATATATTACTGGCACACCTCAGCAGTAAAATGGCTGGTTGCGAGACTGCTGCGTTGGTTGTGACAGCAGACAATGAATACAAGGAAAACAATTATCACGTTCCCAGATGTGTTTCAGAATTACAAGCACTGAACCTGAATGTTGATATTATTGATTTGGATAAACAACCTGCTGATTTACTACTTAACTATGATGTGGTTGAATTTATCGGAGGAAATCCTTATTATTTACTACAAACAATCCGAAAGAACAATTCGATAGAGATATTAAGAAATATTGCTACAACTAAAATTCTAATTGGTTGGAGTGCTGCTGCATTTGTTTTTGGTCCTACACTTGAATTGGTAAATTGCTATTCTCCCGAAATGAATTTCTTGGGGTTGACAGATTTAAGCGGACTCTCATTAACAGATGTTCAAGTGCTGCCGCACTATAATAAGTTCCTTTCAAGGTTTGAGCGATTTGAAGAAAAGTGCTGTGTTTACGAAAAAGAACATAATGTAAATGTTATCCGTATAAACGACGGTGATGGAGTGTTTATAGACGGAGAAGTTCATATTTGTAAAACGTAAATTCCAATTTGACAAACTGTTTAGCGTAGTTTCAGTCTTAAAAGAGAGTTTCACTTCCCGTTTAATAGTTTCATTTTTGAGTGAAACCTTTTGAAACCATATGAAACCGTATCATTTTTATCAATCCAATTCAGCAAAAAACCGGAGCTTTCGCTCCGGTTTTTCTTTTATGTATCAATCCATGCCTCCGCTGCCCTTATTTCCGCCGAACTCACAACCATGGACGTGGTTGTGTCCGTAATACCAGCGTCCATACCGATATCCGTAATGCGGCGGGCAATGTGCGCAATCGCCGTTGCAGCGACCGTTATGCCGGTGCTGCTTTGAATTGTTTGCCAGGCTGACACCCGCGATTACTGCAAACAGAGTGGAAAAGAACCCGGGCTTTTTTTGAGGAGGACTTATAAAATCATTGGCGGGTATAACGTCATCAAAAATGTCGATTCCGGCCTTTTTGGATATCCGCTCGAAGGATGCGTCATCAATGGACAAATAAATTTCTTCCAGCTGTTCCCGGGTGAAATTCGTGCTCGCCCGTTCGGAAATTTTTCCAAGCAAAGGCTTTTCAACAAAATAAATCATCTCAAGAATCTGCTCCGGAGTGAACCGAACCCCGGCTTCAAGCGCTTTTTCAATAAAACGGCAGGCAAATTTTTCATCATTGAAAGCAAATTCGTTTGCCACCTCGAATACCTCATCGGCGGAACCGAAATCAGAAAGGCGGTAGGAATAGTTTTTCTGAGTGCTGGGCGACCAGTTATAGAATTCGTAGTAATATTCATCCCAGGTCAGCTTCTTCATGCCGCTCGCCCCCTTCTTTTATAACCCGTATTTTTCAAAAAGGTCGTAATAAAGTTTTTCGTAACGCTCTCTGTCGTTGATAAAGCTGATTCCGTGGGCGGTATCCGGAAAAACCTCGAACCTTATCATATCCGGATTTGCCGCATAGATTCTTTCGCTCATTTCGCAGGGAACAAAATCATCCTCTGCTCCATGAACAAGAAGGATCGGAACTTTCGTGTTCCGGACTGCTTTTTCCGCGCCTTCGCCGGAAAGCTTAAGATTTCCGAAAAGCCTTGCCCCAAGACGGACAAAAGGCATTCCGATTTTCGGCGGAATTCCCATTTCTTTGCACTGCAAAGCGATTATTTCTTCCGGAGAAGAATAGGGACAATCCGCCACGATGCATTTTACGTTTTCCGGAAGATCCAGCTCCGAAGCCATGAGCACCGTTGCCGCTCCCATGGAAATTCCCGTGAGCATGATGGGAATATCGCCGAAGCGGTTGATGGCGTATTTTATCCATTCAAGGCAATCGTATTTTTCCTTGATTCCGAAGCAGATTGTGCTTCCTTCGCTTTTTCCGCCGGCTCTCTGGTCAACAACAAGAAGGTTGCGCCCCATTTTTCTTGCAAGGGAAAAACCTCCGGAAAAATCCCGGACTGCGGTGCTCCGGTAACCGTGGAACTGAATCTGAAGCGGCGCGGAATCCGAAAGATGGTAATATCTTGCCGCAAGGCGGAGCCCATCAAAAGTTGTCATATAAACCTGTTCAAAAGGTACTTCCTCCATCTCGCCGATGAGCTTTTTTATCACAGGGTTTGCCTTTGCATACTGCGGATTATCCGGAAGAAGATGGGTTTTCACCCTTTTTTTCGGCGAAGAATAGAATGCCTTTCTGTACGAAAGATATGAAATCAGAAGTATCAGCAGAAGAATCGTAATCATTTTTTCCTCGAACAAAAGAATTTTTCTTAATTATAGCACTTTTTTCATGTCATGCGGGAAAAAGAAATGTAAATTTTTATTGAAAAAGAAGATTTTTAAAATGATATATGATAAAATAGAAAACCCAAAGGAGGGATAAATTTGCAATACCTTATAACTTTCCTTGAAGGAATAATCTCGTTTATTTCGCCCTGCATGCTTCCGATGCTGCCAATCTATGTTTCCTATTTTGCCGGCGGCGCGGATAAAAAGGAGCACATGCTCCGAAGGGCAATCTGCTTTGTGCTGGGATTCACGGCGGTTTTCAGTCTTCTCGGGCTTTTTGCCGGAACATTGGGCGCTTTCCTCGCAAAATATCAGACCGTCGTCAACATCGTCACCGGCGCAATCGTTATAATTTTCGGGCTCAGCTACCTCGAAGTGCTGAATCTTCCCTTCTTCAAAGGGATGGGCAGCTTTAAAAAAATCGACGGAGCCTTCGGCGCGTTCCTCTTTGGAATCGTCTATTCCGTAAGTCTCACGCCCTGCGTAGGAGCTTTTCTCGGTTCCGCATTGATGCTTGCTTCCGGTTCCGGAACGGCCTTACAGGGGCTTATGCTCCTTCTGACCTATTCCCTCGGACTTGGGATACCTTTCATCTTTTCGGCAGTTCTGCTGGATCAGCTCAGCGGTGCATTCGGCTTTATAAAAAAACATTACGGCGTCATCAACAAAATCTGCGGCGGGTTTCTTATCATCGTCGGTCTTGCGATGATGTCCGGTGTTCTCGGTTCGCTTCTTGCACTTTTTTCTTAAAGGAGGATTTTTATTAAAACAAAGTTTGCTGTAATCGTTCTCTGCGCCGCGGTTCTGATGCTTGCGGCAGTTATGGGATATGAATATCTTTCCGAAAACTATGTTCCGGAAAGCGAAAATTCCTCTTCCTCCGGTTCTTCGGAAGAAAAGGTCCTTGCTCCGGATTTCACCGTCTATGATGCGGATGGCAACCCGGTCAGCTTTTCGGATTTTGCCGGAAAGCCGGTCGTGCTGAATTTCTGGGCAACCTGGTGCGGGTACTGCGTAAAGGAAATGCCCTCTTTTGAAAAAGCCTTCCTCCAATACGGCGACGAAGTTGTTTTTATGATGATAAACGTGACGGACGGTTATCAGGAAACCAAGGAGGACGCCATGAGTTTCATCGAGGAAAAAGGCTATACCTTCCCTGTTTATTATGATACCGAACTTTCCGCGGCTTCCGTTTACGGAGCAAGTTCCCTTCCCGCAACCGCATTTATAAATGCGGACGGCGAGCTTCTGCACGGGCAGTTCGGAATGCTGAGCGAGGAAACCCTTTTCGGCTATATTGAAAAACTCCTTGCAAAATAAAAAAAGCGCCCCTCCGGCGCAGACATTTATATAAATGAAATGACCCTTGAATTACTGCATCTTTCACCTACAGTAAAGCAAGGGTCATTTCTGTTCTGTTTTAGTATCTAACATCGTTTTGACCTCTCTTTCTATTGAGTCGGACGTTCTTTCCGTTGTCTTCGGCTGAATTATAATTCCCGGTCGCTTCTTACTTTAAGCCTATTAAATAAAAATGCGTTAATCAAAAGTTGGGACCTGATTTTATGCCGGAAATTTTTTTACCAAAGGTGGTAACGGTTTTTCCTCTGAAAGTTCCTGAAAAATTGAACTTTCGGTTTTTAATTGTACATTGGAATCATCCTTTCTGTGGTTTAAATATACCACCTTTTCCGGTGTTTTTCAATCCGAAATATTTCACTAAGTTAAAGCGATGAAGTTGTGCAAAATACAGAAATCCGTCTGAAAATATTGACATTGATAAAAATGAGTGATATATTAAAAATGTTGGGCAGCCGTTTTCCGGCTGTTTTTTTATTTTGCACATAAAAAAAGCGCCCAGGGCGCAAACATCTTTATACAAATGAAATGACCCTTGGATTATCGCATCTTTCACCTACGATAAAACAAGGGTCATTTCTGTTCTATTTTAGTATCTAACATCATTTTAACCTCTCTTTCTTTTTATTCGGATGTTCGGTCGCTGCCTTCGTATATAAATTTTTCCGTTCCCTTTAACACTTCTTTTTTCTTCTTTTCCCCTTAAGCGGGTTGTTCTTGATGCAGGGACTTTTTTCAATTCAGTTCTTTCCGAAGGTCAGCAGGTTTTTGAAAACTCAGATCCTTTTTTCTTTTTCTTTTATCTGAGTTCCTGATGTTCATCTGTACATCGGGTATCATCCTTTCTGTGATTTAAATATACCACCTTTTTCCGGCATTTTCAATCCGCAATATCTTACGAAAACCCGACTTTTTCTTTGTGCATCTTTTATAATTTATTTCCATTTTGTTGAAAGTTATTGACATTTCCTCCATAAAGTGCTAAATTAAATATGTTATCCGGTCCGAAAGTCCGGGCTTTTTTTATTTTCCCGGATCGGATCTCCCTGCATAAAAAAACGCCCCTTCGGGCGAACGAAAAAAGCCTTATAAATGAGAAATAACCCTTGACCGTATGCATCTTTCACCTGCATCGACCAAGGGTTATTTCTGTGAACTCTTAAAATCAGTCAATTTTTTCAACCTCTCTTTCTTCTGATACCGAAGCCTTCGTATCACCATCAATAAGTTCCCTTTTTTTGTTTTGTCTTTCGCACTTCTTCTAACAGCCTGTTGGGGAACTATTCAGCCGAAGGTCATTCGATCCCTTTTTTGAAAACCTTCCTTTACAGGTTTTCAGTTTTTTAATTGTACATCGGAATCATCCTTTCTGTGATTTAAATATACCACCTTTTCCGGTGTTTTTCAATCCGCAATACCTTACGAAAATGCGCCCCATCCTTTGTGCATAAAGTATATTTTATTTAATATTTGTTGAAAACTATTGACATTTATGTCAAGCAGTGATAAATTAGTATCGTTGGGTAAAAGAAAAAACATTACTTCTTTTTGAATTTCATACCAAAAAAAGCAGGAACGCGCCAGAACGTGTTCCTGCTTTTTTTCATTTTATCATTGCTGCAGCGCAAAGCGGAGGCATTCTGAATTTTCCTTCCGCAACGGAGATTGTTTCCGTTCCTGCGGTTTCGCCGGAAATGCAGACCTTCCATTTTCCTTCCGGAAGGCTGATTTCCTTTTCCTTGTTTTCCGGGTTGAATGCGGCAAAAATCGCTTCGGCGGTTTCGCCGTTTGCTCCGCCCCAGATATGGAGAGCAAAAACTCCATTTGCGCCGGTTTCGGCTTTTTCGATATGGGAATAAACTTCCGCCGCACTGTTAAGGCGCAAAGCGCCGTGGGCCTTGCGGAATTTTATGAGCCCTTTATAATATTCAAAAACCTTTCTGTATTCCGGGTCATCAAGGCTGCTCCATTTTATGGAGTTGACCGAATCCGGAGATTTATAGCTGTTATGATCAAAACTTCCGTCCGGATTTGTTTTGCTGCGGAGCATTTCCTCACCCGCCTGCATAAGCGGAGTTCCCTGGGAAAGCATATAAACCGCCGCAGCAAGGTTGTTCCGGCGGATTTTTTCGGAAAGATCCGCTTTTGGAAGCACGGTGGAAATCCGGTCGAAAAGGGTCATTCCGTCGTGGCAGGAAACGTAGTTGATGCTCTTGGTGGGGTTTTTGCACCAGGAAGGCATTCCCCTGAAGCATTCCCCGAAAAGTTCTTCGGAACAGGTTTTTCCGGTGATGAAGCCTCTGTCGGAAAATTCTCCGGCGCGTCCGATAAGAAGATCCCTTACGGTATCGCTGAAGAAGGAACAGCCGGGCATTTTTTCGGAATTATACTGGTTCGCAAGCTCAACAACTCTTTTGGTGACCTTAGTGGACATATCCCAGCCCTCGCAATAGAAAATCACGTTCGGGTGGAAAGGATGTACCGCCTCGGTAATTTCATTCATGGTGGCGATATCGAGAAGACCGGAAAGGTCGAAGCGGAATCCGTCGATATGATATTCGTCCGCCCAGTATTTCACCGAATCCACGATATATTTTTTGACCATGCTCCGCTCGGATGCGGTATCGTTTCCGCAGCCGGAACCTTCCGAATATTTTCCGTTTTCGTCGATTCGGCTGAAATATCCGGGAACAAGGGCGTTGATGCAGAACTCGTCCCGGTTATAAACGTGGTTATAGACAACGTCCATGACAACGCCCATTCCGTTTTTGTGGAGCCCGTAAATCATCCGCTTCATTTCAGAAATACGGACTGCACCGTTATGAGCATCGGTGGAATAGGAGCCTTCCGGAACATTGAAGTTTGCCGGGTCGTATCCCCAGTTAAACTGGTTTTCCTCCGGTTTCGATTCATCGACGGAGCCGAAATCAAAGCTTGGAAGAAGGTGGATATGGGTTATGCCCAGTTCCTTTATATGGTCAAGTCCTGTTGCAATTCCGGATGGGGTTTTTGTTCCGGTTTCGGAAACGCCGAGGAATTTTCCCTTGTGTTCGATTCCGGAATTTTCGTCCATGGAAAGATCCCGCACGTGGAGTTCATAAAGCACCGCATCGGTGATGCTTTTTCCGAAGAAAACACCTTTATCGTTTTCCCAGCCTTCCGGATTCGTTCCGGAAAGATCGATTACCATCGCGCGTTTTCCGTTGACTCCCACAGCCCTTGCATAAGGATCCGGAGCTTCCCTTTCCTCGCCGTCAACGGTGACGCGAAAAGTATAATAAACGCCGTTAAGGTCGCCGTTTTTTTCGGCGACCCAGGTTCCGCAAAGATCCGCGGTCATGTTGGTTTCTTCAAAGCAATCCTCGGCTTCGGGGTTTCCGGTTCTGAAAAGGCGGAGAACAGCCTTTTCGGCAGTTGGTGCCCAAAGGCGGAAAAAAGTTTTTTCCGGCGACCATTTTATTCCGAGATCGCCGGAGAAAGTGAATTTTGCTTCAAAATCATCGGAGGAATAAACCTTCGGTATCACGGTAAAAATACCCCTTTTTGCTTATTTTTTTCCGAAAAGACCGCCGAAAACATCTGCGGCTTTTCCGAGATCGATGTTATCGAGGTCGATTTTATCAAGAGCGATTTTTGCCTTGATTCCGTCGATGATTTTTTCGATCTGGTCGTTGGGA
Organism: Oscillospiraceae bacterium; assembly: GCA_017399625.1. Classification (GTDB taxonomy): domain Bacteria; phylum Bacillota; class Clostridia; order Oscillospirales; family Ruminococcaceae; genus UMGS1668. The sequence goes on along the minus strand of JAFQBT010000061.1, from coordinate 14,165 downwards.
AGATCGATTCCGATAAGTCCCTCAACGGTGGTGACGGGGTCATTCCGGAACTTTTGGGCAATATCCTTATCGTTTTTTATTTTTTCAACAATTTCGTTGATTTTTTCTTTGATAATATCCATTTTTTATTCTCCTTATCCTTTGAAGAATGTATCAAAAATTCCGCGGACGATTTTCTTTCCGACTTCCCGTCCGATGGTGTTTGCTGCGGAATTTATTGTTTTATTGAAGGCGTTGGTGGCTTTTTTGCCTGTGGAAGAGGTTTTCTTTTTTGATTTTTCCTTTTCTTTCTTCGCTTTTTCCTTTTCCTCTTTTTCGGCGGCTTTCTTTTCTTCCTCTGCTTCCTTTTCCTGCTGTTCGGTTATTTTTTCGTATGCGGATTCTTCGTCCTTTGTTTCCTCATATTTTCCGAAAAGCGGACACGCCTTTATCGCTGCCTGAACGTCCGCATCGGAAGCGGCATCCATAGAGCTTTTCGGCGGAAGGATGTTCGCCTTTTCAACAATGGTGGGGACGCCTTTTTCATCAAGGACGGAAACAAGCGCTTCGCCGGTTCCAAGAGCAACAAGAGCATCCTCCGTATCGAAATTCGGGTTCTGGCGGAAAGAATTTGCCGCAGCACGAAGAGCCTTCTGGTCAGCTGGAGTATATGCGCGAAGTCCGTGCTGGATGCGGTTGCCGATCTGTCCGAGAACAGAATCCGGAATATCCGAAGGATTCTGGGTTATGAACCAGACGGAAACGCCTTTTGAACGGATGAGCCGCACCATTCTTTCGATGGTTTCAACAAGAGCCTTCGGCGCATCATCAAAGAGAAGATGGGCTTCGTCGAAGAAGAAGGCAAGCTTCGGTTTTTCAAGGTCGCCGGCCTCCGGGAACATTTCATAAATTTCGGAAAGCATCCAGAGAAGGAAGGTTCCATAGAGGAGCGGATGCTGGAAAAGTTCCTGGCATTCCAGTATATTCATAACGCCTCTTCCGTTTTCGTCCCAGTCGATCCAGTCGGAAAGATCAAGCTCCGGTTCGCCGAAAAAGATGTTTCCGCCTTCGTCCTCAAGTTTCAGCAGTGCGCGCTGGATTGCGCCGATGCTCTGGGAAGAAACGTTTCCGTAGGTGAGTTTATATTCCTTCGCGTTGTCGCCAACATACTGCGTCATCGCCCGGAGATCCTTGAGGTCGGAAAGGAGAAGCTGCTCATCGTCCGCAATGCGGAAAATGATTCTGAGCACGCCGTCCTGAACGGGAGTAAGCTCCAGAAGCCTTGAAAGAAGCTCCGGACCCATATCGGTTACCGTTGTGCGCACCGGGTGGCCTTTTTCTCCGTAAACATCGAAAAATCTTGCGGGATAACTTTTATAATCATAGCCGAATTTATCAAGACCCATGTTATCGATGCTCCGGCGGATATGCTTGTTTTCCTTGCCGGGATTCACCATTCCGGTGAGGTCGCCCTTGATATCGCCGAGAAAAACCGGAACGCCCATATCGCTGAAGCTTTCCGCAAGAACCTTGAGGGTAACGGTTTTTCCGGTACCGGTTGCGCCGGCAATAAGACCATGGCGGTTTGCCATCCCAGGTTCAAGATAAACCGGGTTTTCGCCGGTTGCGATCCAGATTTTGTGCTCATCTTTAAGGTACATCAGAATCCCCCGTTTCAGAATAGACTTAACCTTATACATTTTAACACAGCAAATGATTTAAGTCCACAGTTTTAGCGAATTTAGAGCGGCATTTCCGCACTAAACTTCGGCTGAACTTCCGGTTTACATAAATAAACTTCCCGTCGGTTGAGTTACCCTGCGGAAAGTTTTATAATTAAATCATCGAAAGGAGATGCTATCTATGGAAAAACAGACACTCGGACAGAAAATTGCCGAACTTCGCAAAGCGAAAAATATGACCCAGCTTGAACTTGCAAACCAGCTGAACATCACAGATAAGGCGGTTTCGAAATGGGAGAGGGATATTTCCTGCCCGGATATAAACACCTTCCCGAAACTTGCGGAAATCCTCGGAGTTTCCGTTGACGAACTTTTGCAGGCGAGCACCTCAAACAAGGAAGAACCCGGCGAAAGCAAATTAACCATTGACCTCGTGCTCAAAGCGATTCCTCTTGCGCTGAGCATCGGTGTAACGGTGCTCACGGCTATCGATCAGATATATTGGGAGGACGCAGTTTCTCTTCTCGGGATTGCGGTTCTTGCAATTGCGGTGAGAAATTTCAGGGAAAAATAAAAAACGCCGCTTCGCGGCTACACCTCATCCGTCATTTGCTTTGCAAATGCCACCTTCCCCTCAAGGGGAAGGCTAATAACAAAAAAATCCCGTGCTCAATTTTGAGCACGGGCTTTTTACTTTACTGTTCGGGCTGGACATAAGCTTCGAATCCGGAGGAAAAATGAATCGTTCCGTCCGGTTCGACCCACATTGCCTCGGTGTTTTCAATGGATTCGATAAGCGCCATTCCTTCCTCAAGAGAAAGGTTGAAACAGGCGGTGGAAACCGCATCCGCGATTCCCGAATCCGGAGTAAGAATCGAAACGGAAGTGAACGTATCCTTCGGGAAAAGGGTTTCCGGGTCAATTATATGGTGATATTTAACGTCATCGACCACATAATATCTCTGGTAAGAACCGCTTGTTACAAGGGCAAGATCGGCAAAAGCAACCTTGAGCAGGAAGCCGCCGCCATAAACGTCGTTCGGGTTCTGGATGCCTGCGACCCAGCCGTTTCCGTCGCCTTTTGTGCCGATGGTGCGGATATTTCCGCCGATGTTGAGGGTATAATTATCGGTGCCCATCGCTTCGAGTTCCTTTGCAATGCATTCGGTGGCATAGCCTTTTCCGATTGCACCCACGTCAACTCTGAGTTCCGGGTCCGCAAAGAAAACTGTTCCCGCTTCCTTATCGATAACAACGTCATCAATATTGCAGTGCTCAGCGGCAGCGGAAAGTTCTTCCATGGTCGGGAGCTTTGCATTATCCGGGTCAAAGTTTCCGTCGTCCCGGTAATTATGCCAGATTCTGAGCACGGAGCCCATTGCATAGTTCGTCATTCCGCCGGTGAGATCATACATCTCCCTGCCGAATTCAAAAAGAGCGATTATATCTTTATCCACCGCAACCGGAGCTTTTCCGGCTTCGCGGTTGACGTTGCAGATATTGGTGACGCCCTCATAGGTGTTATAGATATCATAGAGCTTATGATAATGCTCAAGGCGTTCCTCGATATATGCGCATTTTTCTTCAAAAGCCTCCTGGCTTACGTCATAGCCGACTATGGTGGATGCGGTATCGAAATATTCAAGATAGGATTTTGTGAATTTCATTTTTTCCGGTGCTGAAGGATCGTTTTCCGGAACCCCGGGCTCTGTCTGAGCACAGCCGGAAATGCTGAGCACCATGAGCACGGAAAGCAGAAGGGAGATTATTCTTTTCATGTTTCCTCCTTATCAGATACTTAAAACAGTAATAACAGCGTTTTAAAAACAATAAAGCGTTCTTATTATAGTTTTACATATTTCACAGACATATGCAATATAAAAATAAAAGGGGGATTAAAAATCCCCCTTTATATTTTGGCTGATTAAGAATTAGTCAGCGTAACCTACTGCTTTAACAGTTGCTTCGATGTAGGAGTTAACCTGCATGGTGCATCCTGCATAGAGGTCAGCTTCGTTGAGTGCTACGAGGTGGCCGTTGTGCTCTACGAGTTCGATTGCTTCGAGGTCTGCAACGGTTTTGCCTGCGAGGTATGCGCAGTATGCGTCAGCCTGGGTGTACCATTCTGCAGCGATGGGGGAAGCAACGGTCATGCCGTAAGCTTCTTTGAGCTGATATTTGGATCTGAGGTCTTCTTTACCAGTGAGGGTACCGTCAGCTGCAAGGCCGATTTTGGGCTGGATTGCATCAAGGCGAGCAGCGATGATGGTGCCGTCTTCTGCTACTACTACTGCAGCGTAGTCGGAATACATCTGGATGGAACCGTCTGCATCAGCAGTTGCATCAGCAACAGAGCAGGAAGTTACAACGCCGAGACCGAGTTTGAAGGATTCAGCAGTGGTGAATTCAACAGTGCTGTTAACAGCGTCTGCAAGAGCAGCCTGGAAAGCAGTGATGTCCATGGTGCAGCCAGCATAGAGGTCGGTTTCGTTCATTGCTACGTTGTGGCCGTTGTGCTCAACGAGTTCAACACCAGCTACGTAATCGATGGTTTTGCCGATAGCCCATGCTTCGAAAGCAGCCATCTGAGCATCCCATTCAGCACCGATGGGGGAAGCAACGGTCATGCCGTAGTCGGGGCCTTTTTCGGTTTTGGTTCTGTTGTCAAAACCTTCAGCAGTGTATGCGCCAGCATCAGTGGTGGGGCATTTGCTCTGTGCAACGTCGAGGTCGATTGCTACGATAACGCCTTCAGCGTCGAGAACAACAGAAGCAAAGGTTGCGTCAACCTGTGCTTTGCCTTCAACAGTCTGGGAAACAACAGTGCCGAGACCGAGGGTGTAGGTTGCTTCGGTTACTTCGGGTTCGGTGGGTTCTTCAGGGGTTTCTTCGCCTTCAGAAGGGTTTTCTACTTCGGGTTCGTTAGGGGTTTCTTCCTGGCCGCATGCTGCGAAGGAAAGAACCATAACGAGAGCGAGAAGCATTGCAAGAAGTTTTTTCATAATAAATACTCCCAACTTTCAATTTTATTTTTCTATTACAGCTTTTCGCTGTAACTCAGCATATATTATAGTCACGCAGAACCGGTTTGTCAAGCGAAACGTTAACGATTTATCGAATTTTTTCGAAAATTTTTCCTGAAAAACAAAAAATTTCAACAAGATTCACAACAAAGTTTTTTCTTTTCCGTCTTTTCGACCAAAAGCGAAAAGCAGCTTTTGTCGAAATTCCCAAAATTTCCATTGCAAAATGTATTATAAAGTACTTTTTGCGCATTGATTTTTTAAATGTATTGTAATATAATATACTCGGTTTAAATTGACTGTATTATGTCAAAAAATAAACAAACCAAAGAACGCAGAAATAGAAAAGAGGTTTTTGTCCATGTCCCTTTTCGGCATCAAAGGCGTTCACGTTCCCCACAGAAAGCATACCGCTGACTGCCATCCGGAACGTATGCCTATCCCGAAAACTGTTGTTATCCCCATGGCACAGCACATCGGCGCTCCCGCAAAGCCCGTTGTTAACGTCGGGGATACCGTCGGCGTCGGTCAGATCATCGGCGAGGCTGTCGGATTCATTTCCGCACCCGTTCATGCTTCTGTTTCCGGCACTGTCAAAAAAATCGACACCATGGCTAACAGCAACGGCGGCACCATGACCGCCATCACCATCGAATCCGACGGTGAAATGCGTCCCCACGAAAGTGTTGTTCCCCCCACCGTTACCAATTACGATGAATTCGTAGCGGCTGTCCGTGCAAGCGGAATTGTCGGTCTCGGCGGCGCAGGTTTCCCCACCTTTGTAAAACTTTCCGTAAAAGACCTTTCCAAGGTTGAGGAAGTTGTTCTCAACGGTGCGGAATGCGAACCCTATATCACCGCTGATACTCTTACCATGACCGACAGAGCAGACGATATTTTCGAAGGCATCCAGCTCCTTGAAAAATATCTCGGCGTAAAGAAAGTTATCATCGGCATCGAAGATAACAAACCCCAGGCAATCAAAGCAATGCAGGAACTTTCCAAAAAAGACAGCGCAATCGTTGTAAAACCCATGCCTGCTGCTTATCCCCAGGGCGGTGAAAAAGTTCTTATTTACAATACCACCGGCAAAACCGTTCCGGAAGGCAAGCTTCCTCTCGACGTCGGCTGCATTGTAATGAACGTTACCACCCTTGCATGCATCGCAGAATATGTCAGAACCGGTATGCCTCTTGTTGAAAAATGCCTTACCGTTGACGGTTCCGCTGTTGCAACTCCCAAAAACGTAATCGCTCCCATCGGCGCTTCCATGAAAGACGTATTCGATTTCTGCGGCGGCTTCAAAGAAGAACCCAGAAAAGTTATGTACGGCGGCCCGATGATGGGTATTGCAGTTCCCACCCTCGATGAGCCCATCATCAAGAACACCAACGCGATCCTTGCCTTCAACGACAAAGACGCAACCCTTCCTGATGAAACCCCCTGCATCCGCTGCGGCAACTGCATCAACCACTGCCCCCTCAACCTCAACCCGCCCGCAATTGCAAAAGCTCTTAAATCCGGCGACGGCGCTGAGATCGCAAAAACCAAAGTCAACATCTGCATGGAATGCGGCGCCTGCGTTTTCGTATGCCCTGCACACCGCATGATCGTTCACAGAAACAAACTTGCAAAGGCAGAGCTCCGCGCTTACCAGACCAAGCTTGCTGAACAGAAAAAGAAAGAGGAGGAAAATAAATAATGGAAAATAAACTTATTGTTTCCGTCTCTCCTCACGTTCACGGAAAAAGAACCACCACCACCGTCATGCTTGACGTTGTTATTGCACTTCTCATGGGTGCAATTCCCGGATGCTTCATCTTCGGAATGGACGCAGCTATCCTCTGCGCAGTATGCGTGGTTTCCTGCGTTGTTTTCGAACTCCTTTTCACCAAACTCTGCAAACGTCCCACCACCATCGGCGACCTTTCCGCAGTTGTTACCGGTCTTCTCCTTGCAATGAACGTTCCTTCCACCCTTCCCATCTGGCAGGCTGTTGTCGGATGCTTCATCGCAATCGTCATCACCAAATGCCTCTTCGGCGGACTTGGATGCAACTTTGCAAACCCGGCAATTACCGCCCGTGTTGTAATGCTTGTTGCATTCACCGGAACCATGGCTGCCGCTGTTCCTCCGAAATCCATGGCTGATTCCGTTGACCTTGCTACATATGCAACTCCCCTTTCCGTTTATCCCCAGGGTGAGGAAGCAATCAATGCTTTCATGGAAAGCACTTCCCTCATGGATATGTTCCTCGGTCTCCGCGGCGGTGCTCTTGGTGAAACCTGCGCACTTGGTCTTCTCCTCGGCGGCATTTACCTTGTAGTCCGCAAAGTCATCACCTGGCACACTCCCGTTGTTTTCATCGGTGCTGTTTTCGCTCTTGCATTTGCAATCACCGGTGATGTAACCCTTGCTCTTTATTACACCCTTTCCGGCGGTACCTTCATCGGCGCTATCTTCATGGCAACCGACTATGTTACCTCTCCTTCCACCGCAAAAGGCAAAGTCATTTTTGCTCTCGGATGCGCAGTCATCACCACTCTCATCCGTTTCTACGGAAGCTATCCGGAAGGCGTTTCCTTCTCTATCCTTTTCATGAACATCCTCAATCCTTATATTGACAGATGGACCATGAAAAAACCGTTCGGAGGTGTCAAAGCATGAAAGAAAACATTAAAAGCGTAGTTGTTCTTACTGCTATCTGCCTTGTTGTTGCGGTTCTTCTTGCTTATACAAACTCCGTTACCGCTCCTATCATTGAAGCCAACAAAGCAGCCGCAGCAAGCGGTTCCCTTCTTGAAGTAATGCCCGAAGCCGCAGGCTTTGAAAACATTACCGAAACTCTTGCAAACCTTCCCGCAACCGTTAAAGAAGTTCACAAAGAAACCTCCGGCCTCGGCCACGTTATGATCCTCGGCACCACCACCCAGTTCTCTTCCGACGAAATGGGCATCACCGTTGCCATCGGCGCAGACGGCAAGATTTCCAACGTTCTTCTCACCGGTTACTATGAATCCAAGGATTTCGGCGCTGATTATCCTTCCACCTACATCGGTCAGGACTCCGCTCTCGGCGGCGTTGATACCGTTGCAGGAACCACCTTCTCCTCCACCGCATTCAAGGATGCAATCACCGACGCATTCAACGTCCTTATCGAAAACAACCTTGTTGCAGCAGGACAGAAGAGCGAAGAACAGCTCATCGCCGAGGTTATGCCTCTTGCACTTCCTTCTTCCGCTGATTCTCTCGGCAACTGCCAGGTCACCGCTGTTGAAGGCGTTGCAGCTCCCATCACCCAGGCATTCAAAGCAAACAACGGCACCGGTTATATCTACGTTATCACCGGAACCAACGGCACCGTTGTTGCAGGCGTAAACGCATTCGGCGTTGTAAAAGTTCTTGACCTCGAGGGCAACGACGTTACCGCAGCTGAAGCAGACGCAGCCGCAGCAGCACAGTCCGCAGCACCCGTTCTTGCAACCGAAAACCTTGAAAACAACACCGCAGCAGCACAGGCAACTGTCGCTGAAGGCGCTGTTCTCACTCCTGTTGAAGGTCTTAACGTTACCGGCACCGCCATTGCAGCATTCGTTGCAGACGTTGCAGGCGAAACCCAGTACGTAGTAATCACCGCTCCTCTCGGTTATTCCAACGAGACCATGAAGATGATCACCGTATTCGATGCCGAAGGCAACGTAATCTTCTACAAAACCCTTACCGAACTTATTCTCCACGGCGAATATTACGCCACCCACGAGCTTACCGACGAAAGCGCTTACAGACAGATGTTCATCGGAGTCAACGCAGGAACCTATTCCGACGATATGACCCTTGTTGCCGGCGCAACCATGACTGCAAACGCAGTTGCAAGCTCCTTCAACAGCGCCTTTGAGGCACTCGATCTCATTAAGGAGGTTGTTGCGTAATGAAAAAATTAGGTATTCTTCTTAAAGGCATCATCAAGGAGAACCCCGTTCTCGTTCTTCTTCTCGGCACCTGCCCTGCTCTTGCAACCACCACCGGAGTTATCTCCGCACTTGCAATGGGCATTGCCGCAACCGCAGTTCTTTTCTGCTCCAACATCGTAATTTCCGCTCTCCGCAAAGCAATTCCGGACAAAGTAAGAATCCCCTGCTATATCGTTGTAATCGCAGGTTTTGTTTCCGTTGTTCAGATGCTTATGCAGGCATATTTCCCGGATCTTTACGACATGCTCGGCGTTTATCTTGCACTTATTGTTGTTAACTGCATCATCCTCGGCCGCGCAGAAATGTTTGCACGCAAAAACGGAATCATCGATTCCGCTCTTGACGGCATCGGAATGGGCATTGGTTTCACCCTTGCTCTCGTCGCAATGGGCTCCATCCGTGAAGTCATCGGCGCAGGCACCTGGGCAGGAATCGAGCTTACCGCTCTCAAACCCTATGCAATCTCCATCGTAACCGCAGCACCCGGCGGCTTCCTTGTTTTCGGATGCCTCATCGCACTCGTCAACAAGCTCACTTCCGGCAAAGCTTCCAAAAAAGAATTTGCATGTGAAGGCTGCCCCAACGCTGCATCCTGCAATAAAGCAGAATGTGAAACTGACGCAAAGGAGGAAACTAAATAATGAAAGAACTTCTTATCATCCTCATGAGCGCTGTTCTTGTTGATAACTATGTTCTCAACAAATTCCTCGGAATCTGCCCCTTCCTCGGCGTTTCCAAAAAATCCGATCAGGCTGTCGGCATGGGCGTTTCCGTAATTTTCGTAATGCTCGTTGCAACCGCTGCAACCTGGCCGATCTACACCTATCTTCTTGCACCCAACGGTCTTGCATATCTCCAGACCATTGTTTTCATTCTTGTGATTGCGTCTCTTGTTCAGTTTGTTGAGATTTTCCTCAAAAAATTCATCCCCGCACTTCACAGATCCCTTGGCGTATATCTTCCCCTCATCACCACCAACTGCGCAGTTCTCGGCGTTACCATCAACAACATCACCGATGAATACACTTTCATCGAATCCATGGTAAGCTCCCTCGGCTGCGGACTTGGCTTCCTTCTTGCAATGTGGCTCTTCGCCGGTGTAAGAGAAAGACTTGAGGAATCCGATGCTCCCGAATGCTTCAAAGGCATTCCGATCACCCTTATTGCTGCTTCCATTCTTTCCGTTGCATTCATGGGATTCGGCGGCATCATTGATAAACTCTTCGCATAAGGAGAAAATAAAAGATGACTGATGTAATTATTAGTGCAGCTATCACCGTCGCAGGACTCGGTCTTGCAAGCGCAGTTCTTCTTGTTCTTGCAGATATCTTCATGGGCGTTAAAATCAACCCCGTTGAAGGCAAAATCCGCGACTGTCTTCCCGGCGCAAACTGCGGTGCATGCGGATTTTCCGGATGCGACGCTTATGCAAAGGCTCTTGCCGAAAATGCAGAAACTCCCGCAAATCTCTGCCGTCCCGGCGGCAAGGAAACCACCGAATCCATCTGCAGTATCCTCGGAGTTGAAGCCGAAGCCGCAGAACCCATCACCGCATTCGTTCATTGCGGCGGTGACTGCAGCAAACAGGTCGACAAGGCAATTTATCAGGGACTCCGTTCCTGCGCTGCCGCAAAAATGCTCTATGGCGGAAAAGGTTCCTGCCTTTATGGATGCCTTGGCTGCGGCGACTGCGCAGCCGTTTGCACAAACGATGCAATCTGCATCGTAAACGGCGTTGCAAAAGTAAATCCCGAAAAATGTGCCGGATGCGGACTTTGCGTTGCAAAATGCCCCAACCACCTTATCTCCCTTGTTCCCAAGGCAGAAAAAGCTGTCATCACCTGCTCCAACCACGAAAAAGGCGCGGTTGTCCGCAAGGAATGCCAGAACGGCTGTATCGGCTGCATGAAATGCCAGAAAAACTGCCCCGCAGAAGCAATCAAAGTTGAAAACTTCCTTGCTTCCGTCGATTATGAAAAATGCATCGGCTGCGGAAAATGCGTTGAGGACTGCCCCGTCGGCTGTCTTGAAATGCTTAAGGCATAATTCTTAAATCTTTTCTCAAAGGAAAAACACTCCGCCGCTTCGGAAGAAGCGGCGGAGTGCTTCGCAAATTTATGGGTATGTTCAAAGATAAAAAAGTCAGAAATGATATAATCCTTGCCATCGCTGTTCTTGTTGCCGCGGCAGGGATCTGGCTCGGAACCGAGCTTTTGAAAGAGGACGGCGCATTCGCCGTTGTTACAGTAAAAGGCATCGAAACCGCAAGATATCCCCTTGATACCGATGCCGAAATCCGCCTTGAATCCGAAAACGGCGGATATAATATCCTTATTATAAAGAACGGAAAGGCGGATATCACCGATGCTTCCTGCCCGGACCATGTTTGCGTTGACCAGCGCGCCATCGGAAAAACCGGCGAAGCAATCACCTGCCTTCCCAACAAAACAGTAATTACCGTCGAAGGCCCGGAAGAGGCCGAAGTTGATTTTGTATCTTAAAGGGAAATTATGAAAACAAAAAAAGTTGCAATGCTTGGGCTGACCATCGCCCTTGCAATGATAATGTCGTATATAGAGGCTTTGGTTCCCCTTTCCTTTGCTGTTCCGGGAATCAAAATGGGCCTTGCAAATATAGTAATAATTTTTGTGCTTTATAAAATCGGCACAAAGGAAGCGATTCTTGTTTCGCTCATAAGGGTAATTCTTGTTTCGCTTCTTTTCAGCAACGTTATGGCGATGGCTTACAGCATTGCCGGCGCTGTTCTTTCCCTTCTTGTGATGTGGGTTCTTAAAAAGACCGATAAGTTTTCCGTAATCGGCGTTTCCATTGCCGGCGGAATCATGCACAACGTGGGACAGATTATCATGGCGGTAATCCTCCTTGGAACGGAGCAGATCGCGCTTTATCTTCCGGTGCTCATCATCACCGGCACTGCCACCGGCGTTGTTATCGGAATCGTCGCCGGACTTGTTATCAACAGATTCCGAAACATAAGAATCGGCTAAAAAAATGCGGGAGCTTCGCTCCCGCTTTTTTTATTCCAGATACGCCAGAAGCATATCCCGGATAACGTCCTTTGCGTGATGGACGGAAACCTTTTTGTCGCTCAGGACTTCCGCCAGCCCTTTTGCAAATTCCTCGTTTTCCGAAACCCGGTTTATCAGAACCGTTTCCTCCGTTGTAAGTTCCTTTCCGGAGATTCCAAAGCCGCTTTCTCCCCGGAAAACCTTATATTGCGGATTTATGTCACCCTCGCTCATCAAAAAATCCTCCCCAAATTATAATGTTATATTATATATAACGACCTCTTCCAATATTTTACAATTTTATGTTTCCCGTTTCAACGTTTCCGCTTTGGAAACATCGACAATAATTATGTATCTTTTTTGTATAATACCAACATTTTTGCGATTTTAGGGGCGATTTTTGCGGTCTAAGAAAATTTATTTTTTGTATTGCAGATTTTTAAACCTGGATTTTTCGCCATAACGGTAGGGGCGGATATTATCCGCCCGTTTTTTCTGACTTGATGATAAATTCCCCTCACCCGTCTTTTGCCTTCGGCAAAATCCACCTTCCCCCAGGGGAAGGCTAAAAAAGTACCCCGTGCTCAATGAGCACGGGGTACTTTTTTTGATACTGTATTAATACGCAACGCCCTGGGCGATCATTGCTTCGGCAACTTTTTTGAAACCGGCGATGTTTGCGCCCGCTTCAAGGTCATAACCGAAACCGTATTCTGCGGCGGCATCAACGCAGCTCTTATAGATGTTTTTCATGATGCTTTCGAGTTTTGCGTCAACCTCCTCGAAAGTCCAGCTGAGGCGTTCGCTGTTCTGGGTCATTTCAAGACCGGAAGTGGCAACGCCGCCGGCGTTGGAAGCTTTGCCCGGTGCATAAAGGATTCCGGCTTCTTTATAAACTTTGATGGCTTCGGGGGTGTTGGGCATGTTTGCACCTTCTGCCATTGCCATTGCGCCGTTTGCAACGATTGCCTTTGCGGCTTCCTCATCGATTTCGTTCTGGGTTGCGCAGGGAAGCACAACATCCGCCTTTACGTCAAGCCACATGTTTCTCGGACCTTCGACGAATTTTGCGGTGGGAACGTAATCGAGATATTCGGAGATAAGACCCCGGTGCTGATAGATTTTTTCAACGATTTTGTAATCGATTCCGTTTTCGTCATAGACATAGCCGGAAACGTCGCTCTGTGCAACAACTTTGCCGCCGAGCTGGGTGGTCTTTTTGTTTGCGTATGTACCGACGTTGCCGGAACCGGAAATGATAACGCGTTTTCCTTCAAAGCTTTCGCCTCTGGAAGCAAGCATTTCCTTGGTGAAATAGCAAAGTCCGAAACCGGTCGCTTCGGTTCTTGCAAGGGAACCGCCGTAGGAAAGACCTTTTCCGGTAAGGGTTCCGGTCCATTCGTTGCGGATGCGTTTATACTGACCAAACATATAGCCGATTTCCCGTGCGCCGGTTCCGATATCGCCTGCGGGAACGTCGGTATCCGGACCGATATGGCGGTAAAGCTCGGTCATGAAGCTCTGGCAGAAGCGCATGATTTCAAGGTCAGATTTGCCTCTTGGGTCAAAGTCGCATCCTCCTTTGCCGCCGCCCATAGGAAGGCTTGTAAGGCTGTTTTTAAAGACCTGCTCGAAGCCGAGGAACTTGATGATGGAAGCGTTTACGGAAGGATGGAGGCGGATTCCGCCTTTATAGGGACCGATTGCGGAGTTGAACTGAACGCGGTAGCCGCGGTTTACCTGAACTTTTCCGGAATCATCGACCCATGCAACGCGGAACTGGATAAAGCGCTCCGGTTCGGCAATGCGCTCCATAATGCCCCATTTTTCAATGTTGGGATTCTGTTCAACAACCGGTTCAAGAGAAACAAAAACCTCTTTTACCGCCTGGAGAAATTCCTTTTCGCCGGGGTTTCGTTTTTCGATATCCTCATAAACTTTTGCAAGGTATTCGCTTTTGAATGCCATCTTTTTTCCCTCCCAGAACGGAATATAAAAATAATATATTCCATTATATGCTTTAATGCTTTAAATTGCAAGATTCTTTGGCAAAAAATTCAGAAATTATTTTGCAAATAGGTTTCCCGGTATGATCTGTGCGTATGAACCCGGACCGTTCTGGATAAACGCTCCGGATTACCTGTTGATCCATCTTCCCCCCTGGGAAGGCATTTAACATTTGACATAATTCCTTTGATAGTTTATAATATTAAGCCGTGAGCGGAAAGGACGGCAGCGGACGCAGTTCCGAAAGGACGCGCGCGAGGAAAGTCCGGGCTCCAAGGGCAAGGGTAGCTGCTAACGGCAGCCGGGGGTGACCCCAGGGAGAGTGCAACAGAAATAAACCGCCATGCTTTGCATGGTAAGGGTGGAAAGGCGAGGTAAGAGCTCACCACGTCCTATGGTAACATAGAGGGTCTGTAAACCCTATCCGGAGCAACACCGTACAGAAGAACAACGCACCGGCCCGGTGCGCTTCGC
>JAFQBT010000060.1 GCA_017399625.1 Oscillospiraceae bacterium | reverse complement strand
CTTCCCCCACGGGAAGGCTGATTGCCTCGGTAGAAGGCAGAGGAACACCTCATCCGTCTGCTTCGCAGACACCTTCCCCTCAAAGGGAAGGCTACCCTCCGGGTTACCTGGGAATCCCTCTTCCGTCTTTTCTGCAACAAGTTGCAGAAAATCCACCTTCCCCTCCGGGAAGGCTGTGCCGCCCTGCGTTTTCAACTTTCAGCTTTCAACTTTACACTAAAAAAAGACCCGCTGGGCGGGTCTTTTTTTATTTTCTGATGAATCTTTTCAGAAGCTCGGCGTTGGTTTCTGCGGTTTTTGAAAGGTAAAAACCGGCGGTTTTCTTTTTCGGAAAGGTATCTTTTCCCCATTCTGCTCCCGAAAGGAATTTTTCCGCGGAGCCTTCATAAATTTTATATGGCGAAAGAATTTCGCAAAGATTACGGATGCTGCAGAAATTTTTGTTTTCAAGTTCCGGAATCTTCGCTTGTTTTTTCAGAAAATCAAGGACAAATTCCGCGCAGGTGAATGATTTTTCGATTTTCACGGATTTTCCGAAAGGGAAAAGGGCGGCGGAAACCATGTTGTAAATATAATCCTCCCGGTTTTCCAGAAGGGTTTTGATACGGCTTTCTGCCGCGGAAAAATCCTCTTCCGAAAGGGGAACCCGGCAGATCATAATTTTTGCTGTTTCGGTTTTTCCGCGGAAACGAAGGGGAGATTCCTCAACAAAACCGCCGTAAAACGGCGCGCTTTTATATCGCCGGCAGAATGAATACATTTTTCCCATTTCCGGGGAAAGGGAAATTCCCGCATGGTTATAGGGAAAACCGGTTATGATACGGATGAATTTCCCCATTCTGAGGGTTGTTTTTGAAAAAACGACGTAAACTGCTTTCTGATTTTCCATCTCAGTATCTTTCCGGATTTGCGTCAACAAATTCGCGGAATTTTGATTCGATCCATTCGTTTGCTTCCGCAAGACCTTCCGGAGAAAGGGGGAAATCCGCTTCCACAACGTCGTCGGCGTGCTCATAGCTCATAACGGTATAGACCGCCGCATGGATAACGCCGTTTTCCTTATCCGGGCAATGGCGCCAGCGGAAATCCCGGCGGCTGTTGGTATAGATATTGTTTTCCCGGAGCATATCCCAGGTCGGGCGGTCCAGTTCGAGAGGTCTTTGCCATTCGCGCTTATATACCATTTTTGTTCTCCTTTTTCGGGTGGTTTCTGTTTTTTATTTTATCACAAACCGCTGTGCATTTTCAACACCGGGTTATTTTTGCCGGCGGACGCCACAATCTCTGTGCAGGGGCGGATATCATCCGCTTGCAAAAACCTCCTCAGAGGAGGAGGGGAACCACCTAATTATGTAGGGGCGACCCTTGCGGTCGCCCCCTTTTTTACGGGTCAGGGCAAGCCTGACCCCTACATGGATTGGTGGATATTTTTTCCCACCGTAGGGGCGGATATCATCCGCACGTTTTTGCTGAAAGCCCCCCTTGTTAAAGGGGGGTGTCACCAAAGGTGACTGGGGGATTCTTTTCAAATTGAAAGTTGAAAGTTGAAAGTGGAAAATTATTTTTGGGGGATGCGGATTCTTCGCTTCGCTCAGAATGACATTGCCGCGTCACTGTAGGGAACGGTCTTGACCGTTCCGCAAAAAATCCGGCTGAATTTAACGGGATGGGATTACAATCCCTCCGTCACCTTCGGTGACACCTCCCTTTGCACAAGGGAGGCTGCCCTCCGGGTCGCCTGTAATCCCTCTTCCGTCTTCGCCGCAAGCGGCGAATCCACCTTCCCCTCCGGGAAGGCTGATTAGCTCGGCGGAAGGTTCTGTGGCGGTTTACTTATATTGTGAAATATGGTAAAATGGTTCCCGGTAAAAAAGGAGGCGGTTTTTTTGTCCGAATTCTGGTACACGAAATCAACCATGAGCGAACTGAACCCGGATTATATCAATTTCACCCATTTCAGCCCGGTGCATCTTTGCGTGACGGCGGTTTTTCTTCTTATAATCATCGGAGCGATGGTTTTTTATAAAAAACTCGGCGAAAAGGAGCGGCAGAAGTTCCTCTATGTCATGGCGGCGCTCCTTATTGCGGACGAACTTTTCAAACATATCGGTTCCGCGGCGACGGGGCAATGGGAATGGGAATTTGTTCCGCTCCATCTATGCAGCATCAATATTTTTATGTGTGTTTATAATGCGTTCCGGCGGAACGACCTTTCCGCGGAGGTGCTTTATGCAACCTGCATTCCCGGCGCAAGCCTTGCTCTTCTGATGCCCACCTGGACGAATCTGCCCTATTGGAACTTCATGAGCATCCATTCGAATTCCGTCCACGTTCTCCTGCTGATGTATCCGCTTCTGCTTCTTGCGGGCGGATTCCGTCCGGATTTCCGGAGGCTGCCGAAGGTTTTTCTTGTTCTTTGCTGCGAATGCGTTCCGATTTTCTTCATCAACAAGGTTCTGGATACGAACTTTTTCTTCCTTAACGGCACAGCGGGCAACCCGGTTCTCAAAATTCTTGCGGGAATTTTCGGTAAGGAGCTCTATTTTCTCGGAATGCCTCTGCTGCTCATCGCTGTCTGGGCGGTGATGTATTTTCCCTGGTATATTATCGGAAAGAAAAAAGCGAAAGTCTGATATTTTAAAAGCCCTCCTGCCAAAGGGGGCTTTTATTTTTAAGCTGAAAGTTGATTCTGGGAATACGGATTCTTTTCTTCGCCCGGAATGACATCGCCGCACTACCGTAGGGAACGGATAAAAAGCCCCCCTTGCCTAAAGGGGGGTGTCTGCGAAGCAGACGGGGGGATTCTTTGCAAATTGAAAGTTGAAAGTGGAAAGTGCGGGGGCGTATATCATCCGCATGATTAATACCTCCTCGGAAGAGGAGGGGGACCATCGAAGATGGTGGAGGAGGGATTATCCCCGACAGATTGCGTTGGATTCGTAAAATTAATGTAGGGGCGGATATCATCCGCACGGTTTTTCTGAAAGCCCCCCTTGTTAAAGGGGGGCTATTGCCTCTGTGGAAAGCGGAGGAACACCTCATTCATCACCGTCCTGCGTTTTCAACTTCCAGCTTTCAACTTTACACTAAAAAGGAATCCCCCCGTCATGGCAAAGCCGTGACACCTCCATTTGACAAGGGGGCTTTCGGGCTGTTGAAAAAATTGACTTTTATTGACTTAAAGCGCAAAAGTTGATATTATTAATTCATAAATTTAAA
Organism: Oscillospiraceae bacterium; assembly: GCA_017399625.1. Lineage (GTDB taxonomy): Bacteria > Bacillota > Clostridia > Oscillospirales > Ruminococcaceae > UMGS1668. Next base: position 2,093 of record JAFQBT010000060.1, on the reverse strand, counting down.
ATCGAAAGGAAAGGTTTTAAAATGGAAAATTTTACTTTTGATACTATCGAATACGTCCGCCCGGATATTGATGCTGCCGAAGCAAAATCCCGCGAACTCACCGAAAAGCTCAAAGCCGCAAAATCCTATGCGGAGGTACGCGCGATTATCGAGGAATCCGATAAATCCACCGAGGATATGGCGACCATGATTAACGTTGCCCATATCCGCAACACCCTTAATACCACCGACAAATTCTATGAGGACGAAATGGCTTTTCTCCATCAGCGCCTTCCCGTTGCCCAGGCAACTTTTATCGAGTTTTCAAAAGCTCTTGCCGAAAGCCCCTTTGCAGCGGATATTGACGCCGACCTCGGTCCGGAGTTCCTTCAGAAAATCCGCCGCGAGCTTGATTCCTTCAAGCCGGAGCTCATCCCCTATCTTCAGGAACAGTCCATGCTCACCACCGAATATCAGAAGCTCATGGCCACCGCAAACATCGAATTTGACGGAAAGGTTCTCAACCTCTACGGAATCCAGAGCTATTTCGGAAACCCGGACCGCGAGATCCGCAAAGCCGCTTTTGCAAAATATTCCGAATTCTATGCTTCCAACGAAGAAAAAATGGAAGAAATCTTCGATAAACTCGTAAAATGCCGCACCGCCATGGGCAAAGCCCTTGGTTACGAAACCTTCACTCCTCTCGGTTACATCAACCAGGGCAGAAGCGATTACGGCCAGAAGGAAGTTGCCGCTTTCCGCGAACAGGTCAAAAACGACCTTGTTCCCCTTTGCGAAGAACTTTATAAAGCTCAGGCAAAACGCATCGGCGTTGACAAAATCATGGCTTATGATGAAAAATTCATCTTCCCGGACGGAAACGCAGAACCCATCGGCGACGCAAAATTCCTTGTTGAGCAGGCACGCAAAATGTACCACGAGCTCAGCCCCGAAACCGGCGAATTCATCGATTTCATGATCGACCATCACCTTATGGATCTTGAAAACAAACCCGGCAAGGCTTCCACCGGTTATATGACCAGCCTTAAAAAATACAGAGCGCCCTTTGTTTTCAGCTGTTTCAACCACACCATTTTCGATATGCAGGTTCTCTCCCACGAGCTTGGACACGCATTTGCGGGTTACTGCGCAATGCGCCACCAGCCGGTTTCCGATTATTTCCATGAGAGCACCGACATTGCGGAAATCCACTCCATGTCCATGGAGCAGTTCTGCTATCCCTATGCTGAATACATGTTCGGCGATATGGCGGACAAATACCGCTTTGCTCATCTTCAGGAAGCCCTTACCTTTGTTCCCTTCGGCGTTGCTGTTGACGAATTCCAGCACATTATTTACGAAAATCCCGACCTTACCCCGAAGGAAAGAACCTATGAATGGCACAAACTCGAGGAAAAATATATGCCCTGGAGAACCTATTCCGACGATGAATTCATGGACCGCGGCGGTTACTGGTACCACAAGCTCCATATTTTCCTCTATCCGTTCTACTACATCAACTACACCCTTACCACCATGGGCGCAATGGAATTCAAAAAACGCTATGCCGAAAACAAAGAGCAGGCATGGAAAGATTACCTTGCACTCTGCAACGCCGGCGGCAGCAAGAGCTACCTCGGCCTTCTCAAGGTTGCAAACCTCCGCGTTCCCTTCGAGGAAGGCAGCGTAAAGGAATCCATCTCCTACGCAAAGGAAATCCTTCTCAAAGCAATCGAGGACGAACAGAAATAATTTTTCGGAATGAAAAGCAAAAAAATACCCGGGCATGCCCGGGTATTTTTATTTAAACAGCCCCTTGTCAAAGGAGGCCGGCATTTTTAATCGCCTGCGATTAAAAATGACCGGGGATTATTTTCAAGTTGAAAGTGGAAAGTTGAAAATTGATTTTGGGGAATACGGATTCTTCGCTTCGCTCAGAATGACATCACCGCATTACCGTAGGGAACGGATAAAAAGCCCCCCTTGTTAAAGGGGGGTGGTTTTGGCTTTGCCAAAACCGGGGGGATTCTGTTGAAATTACCGGCTGAATTTAATGGGATGGGATTACAATCCCTCCGTCGCCGTTGGCGACACCTCCCTTTGCACAAGGGAGG
>JAFQBT010000059.1 GCA_017399625.1 Oscillospiraceae bacterium | reverse complement strand
GGTTCCGATTCCCGACCGCCATCGTTCAGGCCGACGGCGGTTTTCATTCTGCATCTGCCGCCCGGTTATTTCCGGCTGTTTTTTGACGGGATGGGATTTTCCCCTCATCCGTCACGCCTTTATTACCTTTGGCGTGCCACCTTCCCCCAAGGGGAAGGCTATGTCCTCCGGGAATCCTTTTTCGGGCAGATATTATCCGCCCCTACGGTTTTTTAATTCATTCTGCACTTTGCACTTTGCATTATGCATTAAAAAAGCACCCTTGCGGGTGCTTTTTGTTTTTTTATTTGTCTTCGGAAATTTCCTTCGGAAGGATTTTTGCGCGGACTTTTGCGATGTGGTGTTCCTCCACCTGCATAACGGTGAATTCAACGCCCTGATATTCAACAACAGGCTGTTCATCCTCTTCGGGGATTCTTCCGAGAATATCCATGATAAGACCGGAAAGGGTGTCGTAATCCGCATCCTCATCAACGGAAATATCAAGGAGCTCCTCGATATCATCAAGAAGAACGGTGCCTTCAAAATCGAAGTTTTCTTCGTCAATGGCGCTGATTTCCTCTTCCTCGTTGTCATATTCGTCCTGGATGTTGCCCATTACGGATTCGATAAGGTCCTCCATGGAAACAAGACCGGCGGTGCCGCCATATTCATCAACAACGATTGCAGCCTGGATTTTTTTCTGCTGGAATTCCATAAAAGCCTCGCGGCAGCTGTTGGATTCCGGAATAAAGTTTACCGGGCGGATGAAATCCTCGACTTTTCTGCCCTCAAGAGTGGTGTCGCCGATGAGAGAAAGAAGATCCTTCGCAAAGATGACGCCCTTGATATTATCGATGGTTTCGTCATAAACGGGCATTCTGGAATATCCGTCGGAAATTGCAAGGTCAACAGCTTCGCTTATGGGGGTGTTTATTTCAACAGCGGTAAGGTCCTTGCGGTGGGTCATGATTTCGCCGACGCTTCTGTCGTCGAATTCAAAGATGTTGTTGATCATCTCTTTTTCGCTTTCCTCGATGGTGCCTTTTTCATCGGCAACGTCAAGCATCATGCGGATGTTTTCCTCGGTTGCTTCCTCCGGTTCCTCATTGGGGTTGATTCCGAAAAGGCGGAGAACAAGATTTGTTGAAGCGCTGAGGATTATAACAAAAGGCCGGAAAATTTTTGCGAAAAAGGAAAGGATTCCGGCTATGGCATAGGAAATTTTTTCGGGATAGTGCATCGCAATGCGTTTCGGAACAAGTTCGCCGAACACAAGGAAAACGAACGCAAGCAAAAGCGCAAGAACAAAAACAACCGCTCCGCCGATAACGTCGGAACCGACCGGAACATATTCAGCAACAAAATCCGCAAGCATTTTTGCCGCGCCGGATTCCGCAAATTCCGCGGTTGCGGCGGAAGCTGCAAGAAGACCGGAAAGAGTTACCGCAACTTTGACGGTGGTAAGAAAATTGTTCGGTTCATCAACGATCTTTGCAATACGTTTTGCTTTTTTGTTTCCGTCCTCGGCTTCTTTGCGAAGCTTCGTATCATTAAAAGAAATTACGGCGGTTTTGCTCATCACAAAAAACGCATTTGCCAGAACAAGAATGAGTACTAAAATAAAAGTCATAGTACTTCCGGGGTCATCCATCAGAATGTTTCCTCCAATACATATAAAATTATTCAGTTTAATATAATATATTATATCACGGCTTATGTCAATAGCACAAACAAAGGTTTTTTCTTCATATATTCTTGACCTTCCGGCAAAATCGTGTTATGATATTCGGGCAAACTTAATACGGAGATGTATCGAAGCGGCGCCTTCGCGCCGGATTCAAATGCGCGGCTACGCCATGCGCATACGACCCCTTCGATACGGTTTACCTCGGTTTGTATAATTTAACATGGAGATGTATCGAAGTGGTCGTAACGAGAACGACTCGAAATCGTTTTGTCCTTAGCCGGGCACGTGGGTTCGAATCCCACCATCTCCGCCAGGCAAAAAGGTTGCCTTTGTCTTTGACAAAGGCAACCTTTTTGAATGATGTTTGCCTTCGGCAAATGATGCGGGACTTCGTCCGATGATGTTCACTTCGTGAATGATGTGCGGCTTCGCCGCATTTTTCGGCAGGCATCACATCATTGCGACCAACGGGAGCAACATCATTATGCGAAGCATAACATCATTTCGCAAAGCGATACATCATTTTTTCATTTTTCCGCTTCCCATGAATTTCCTCCCGAAAACCCGGGCATAATACTCCCTGAAGAAAGGAGTGTTATAAAAAATGGAAAACGATAATATAAAACTTCTCCGGGAATGTGACGCAGGGGTCGAAATGGGGATGTCCTCCATTGATGACGTTCTTCCCTATGTAAAATCCCCGGCGCTGAAACAGCTTCTCACCGCCTGTAAGGAGGAGCACGAAAAGCTCGAAAGAGAAATCCGCACCCTTCTCCGCAGCAACAGCGACGAAGGCAAGGATCCGAACCCCATGGCAAAGGGCATGTCCTGGGTCAAAACAAACATGAAGCTGATGATTGATGAATCCGATTCCACCATCGCCGACCTTATGACCGAAGGCTGCAACATGGGCGTGAAATCCCTTAACAAATACCTCAACGAATACAAAGCCGCCGATGAATATACCAAGGATATCACAAAGCGCCTTATAAATCTTGAAGAGCGTCTTGTGATGGATATTCGCGGATATCTCTGATTTCCCGGACTGAATCCCGCCTCTCTGAAGCGGGATTTTTCCTTTTCCAAAGCCGAAAACCCGGTTTTTACAGAATTTGGACTGTTCCGGAAAAGCCTTTCCCGTGTTATAATCAACTCCGAAATTCCAAAGTGAAAACCGAGGTGAACAAAATGAAAAAAATCCTTTCAATAACCCTTTCCGCTGTTCTCGCCGCAGGTACGGCATTCATAAATCCCCCTGCCTATGCGATAAATTCCGATTCCATGGCGGGAATAGTCGCCACCGAAAGCGGAAGGCTCAATATCCGAAGCACCGCTTCCTCCGGAGGCTACGTCCTCACTTCCGTCCCGAAAGGCAGCTACGTTGCCCTTATCGAGCGCACCGGAAACTGGTGGAAGGTGGAATATGCCGAAGGAAAATTCGGCTACTGCCATTCCGATTATATTGAAGTTGTTTCCGATACCGCCGCAAAAGTTTCCACCCAGAGCGGAAACCTCAACGTCCGGAGCGGCGCCGGAAGAAGCCATCCGGTAATCGGCACCGTTTCGAAGGACGAAAACGTTATTATCCTTTCGAGCAGCGGCTACTGGAGCCGGATTCTTTATGACGGAAACAAAACCGGCGTTGTGAGTTCCGATTATCTTTCCGTTTTTGAAAACGGATATCCGGCCGTTTCCCTTTCCGTTCCGGATTTCAAGCAGACCGATCCCCGCTGGGCAAGCGTTAAAATCGGTTCCTCCGGAAAAACCATCGGCAGAATCGGCTGCGTCACCACCGGCATTGCCATGATGGAATCCTTCCGGAGCGGCACGACGATTTATCCGGACGCAATGGTGAAAAGGCTTTCATATGATTCAAAAGGAAACGTTTATTGGCCAAAGGATTATTCCGTCGGTTACTGGAACGAAAATTATCTTGAAACAATTTATCATAAGCTCCGGGCGGGAAAACCCGTTCTGATCGGCGCAAAAACTTACGGAGGAGCGCAGCATTGGGTCGTAATAACCGGTTACAGCGGCGGGAAAAATATTTCCGCAGGCAATTTCATAATCAACGACCCGGGTTCAAAAACAAACACGAACCTTCAGCAATTCTTCAGTTCCTTCCCCACTCTTTATAAATTTTTCTGGTACAACTGAAAAAAAGCCGCTTTGAAAGCGGCTTTTTGCGTTTTTATTCAAGATTCTGCGTCATGAAAACGCCCTCTTCATAAACACAGTCCTCGGTAAAACCGACGGATTTATAAAGATTCCGGGCGGGAATATTGAAGCGGTTCACCCCGATGGAAAGCTTTTTTGCGCCGGCTTTCCGGAGGTAATCCACCGCAAAACGGAGCATGAATTTTCCGAATCCCTTGCCCTGAAAACGGCGGTCGATGAGCACGATTTCGATGTTGTAATCGCCCTTTTTCTTATCGACTGAAAGATCCAGAAGGCCAACCGCGCGCTCGCCCTCCATTTCCACAAAGAGCTTATGATTTTTATAAGCGGCGGAATAGGCGATTGTATCCAGTGCGCCGGAAACAAATTCCCGCTGATCCTCCCGGATTTCAAGGGAAGTTGCCTGCCTCCAGTTTTTTGCGCCATAGGGCACCATTTTCGTGTTCTTCGGGAAGGTGAAAATGGGTTCTATTTCGCTTCTGGTTTCCTTGGTGAAAGAAAGGAATTTGCTGTCGCCCTCCATGATATATTTTGAACAGTCGGGAGTAAGGCGCATCCAGCAAAGGCTGTTTTCCGGGTCAAAATAAAAAATCGCCGGTTCGTAACATTCGAAATCGAAGAAGAAAACCGCGGTTCCGTTAAGATTCTCAAAGCCGAGACCCATGTTATCGGAATCGAATTTTGTCGCGGCTTTCCAGAGCTTTTCGGAGAAAAGCCGGTGCTCAGAAATTCCGAGCATGAATTTTTCAAGGTCGGCGGCGGTTGTTGTAAAGAACCTGAAACCGGCGTTTTCCGTTTCGAATTTGATATAATCCTTGTTCCGGAAAAGGGTATAAAGCGGAAGAGCATCTTTTCCTGTTCCGGTTTCGGTATTATCCATGCCGAGTTTTTCAAAAATATTCTCTTTTACAAAATCCTCAACGGATTTTCCGGAAACCCGTTCAACGATTTCGCGCATGAAAAATCTTTCGCTGGTGCTTGAATCGCCGGAAACTCCCGGTTCGTGCTCAAGAGGTTTTCCTTCGATAAGTCCGAGCACCGTTTCAAAAGAATAATCCCGGAGATAAAGTTCCATATCCTTTTTCCGGCGTTCCATATCCGGAAGAGCGGCATATTCCGCGTCCTCATCAAGGGTTCTGCGGAGTTCCCCATAATAAAAATCCCGGATTCCGGATTTCCCCGCAAGGAGGTTTTTAACTGAAATTTTATCTGCGTGCTCAAATTCCGGAACGAATTTTGCAATTTTATCCGAAAGCCGGATTTTCTTTCCGTCGATGAGCATCAGTATGCAGAGAACGAGCACCGAAGAACAGTCCAGCGGCATAAGGTAACGGCTTTCCGCTGTGATGGGTTCTCCGGTTGAAAGGTCCTTGCCGTAAACCGTGCTCAAAACGGTTTTTTCCTCGTGATTTATGAGAAAAACGCCGTTTTCATCGAATTTTGCGGCAAGCTCAAGGATTTTTTCGTTTAATTTACTGTAATCGGTTTTCATAAGAATCAAAGTCCTTTCCGGCGGCAAAGCCGCCATTCTAAGAACTTAAATCTTCCTTCACGGCCAAGAAGGTTTAAATCCCGTTAAGTATCTCAAAAAGCCCGGCGGAATCGTGAGCGATAAAATCCGGCGGGAAGTTTTCGTCCTCTTCGCAATAATCACCCGGGTGGTGAATTGCGATGCAGACAACCTTTGCATCCGGGAAATCCTTTTTGAGCATGGCTTCGGCGTTTCTGCCGAAGGCAACGTCCACGCTGTGATCCCCAACATAAACAAAGGTCCTGTTCCGGTCGGAAATTCCAAGCTTTTCAAGGGCTTTTATAAAAGCGGAAGGGTGCGGCTTCTGTTCATCGAACAGAACGTCGTCCACCCCGATGACCGCTCCGAAATATCCGAGCACCGAGTGGTGCTCAAGTGATCTTCTGATAATTCCGGCGCCGTTCTGGGAACAGACGCCCATTTTTATATCTTTGAAATTTTCAAGAAGTTCCGGGATTCCGGGATAAAGTTCCGCTTCGGTTTTGTTTTTGAGCTGGACTTTTCCCCACATTTTTACCGCCTCGCGGGTCTGTTCATCGGTAAGCCCGTAGCAGACGTGATAGAGTTCGACCCAGTCGGAAATCCTTCCGTAAGTTTCCTGAAAATTCTCCCTTGATGAAAGGGGCTCCGGAATATTTTCATAAACGTCCGGGATAAAATTTGAAAGAACCTCAAGGCTCACTTCGATGGATTTTTTCGAAGAATCCATAAGCGTTCCGTCATAATCCCATAAAATCGCTTCTATCGGCATTTTTTCAGATTCCTTTCGTGATGTTTTCAAAGGAAGGGATATCCGCGGCGCAGTTTCTGCGTTCGCCGCAAAGCCGGTCGGTGCAGTTGCTGCAGCGCAAAGCCTCGTTGGTTCCCTCATAAAATCTTTCCGGATGGAGCGCAAAGGAAATTTCCCATACCGCAAGAACGATTATGGAAACTCCGCAAAGGCTCCAGGTGAAAAATCCCGGAACGAAGAAAAGCGGAGAAAACATCATGATATGGTCCCAGTTGAAAATTCTGCAGGTTGTGCAGCAGCGGTTTTTCATAAACCAGACCCGGAAAGGGCACCAGAAAAGGACGCAGATGAGGTCGCAGACATAGAAAACGACCGAAAGGAGCAGAAGCATGTTTCTGCCGATTATTCCGGTGAAATAAAGCGCCGCAATTGCCCCGGTAAGCAAAAGCCAGACTATCCCGATTTTAATGGTATCCCGGTTGCATTTTTTGATGTAATCCAGAAGGTTCTGAAAATTGCGGATGTTTTTCATCTCGTGGGGGATGAAATCCTTTACGCTGAATTTTGATGAACCGAGGGGAAGATATTTTCTGCTGGGGAAAAGCTGGAGGAGCATATCCGCCATCCAGATCACCCAGAGAATATGGAAAAGCGAAAATTCCCGGAAGAAGTTCCAGCCGCTCATAACCTCGAACTGTTCCGGAACCGCAATAAGGAGCGATGCGGTTGCAAGCAGAACGAAGCAGCGGAAAAGGAATTTTCCTTCATAAATTTTTCTGAATTTTGAAACAACGCGTTTTACCGAAAACATTTTTCAGATACCTCTTGAACAGATTTATACATTATATATAATAGCGAAAATCACATCTAAAATCAAGAATTATGTCGGATTATTATACAGTGCATAAATCGGCCGATGACTTTTTTCATTTTTGAAACGACAAATTGCAAAACCGCAATCTTTCTGTTATACTGTGGGCAGACGGATAAACTTTAATTAAAGGAGCGCTTTGATGATGAGGTTCATATCTTTAATAACCACTATGGTGCTTTCGACATTAATCGGACTGTGCGGTTGCGCAAATGACTGCAAAAAAACAATTACCTCAATCGAAAAGATGACACTTACTTTGCAGGGAATGAGATTCTGTAATGTGTATGAAATCACAAACGAAAACGGGAAAACAGAACTCAGGCGTTTCAGAAAAGTATATTCAAATGGAGCAGATACGCTTGAGCCCGAGGCAAGCGCCGTTTGTGACATTGCGGATTTTATTGAACTTATGAACACCTGCGGTGTAATCTGCTGGGACGGATTTTACGGCAAGCACCCGAAAAACGTGAGTGACGGAATAATGTTTGACTTCAGGGCTGCAGTAAACGGCGGACAGGAAATACGCGCCGCCGGCTCTCAAAATTTCCCCAAAGGTTACCATGATTTTGTGCGTGAGCTCAATAAAATACTTTCAGATCATAAAGATGACTGATTGATAAATCCAAGCTTATCGAACAGATTAAAGAGGCATTAAAAGCCTCTTTTTTGTTTTTTATTTGCCTTGCTGAAAATTTTACTCCGGGGTTTTGAAGTTTTCTTCCGAAAAGATGAAGAATACATGAATGTTTTGACGCTCAACAGCCTTTTTCTTGCTCAATTGAGGAAGAAAACAGTGCATATAACATGATTTTTCAGCAAAAATGCGCTTTTCAGAATCAGCCGCTGAATACGCCATATAATCGGTTCAGGCTGAATAATAATTTCTTCTGCCGTTGACATCGGAGTTCTGGAAAATTATAATAAAAAAGGTATATTTTTTTGCGAGGTGATTTTATGAAATGCATTCGCTGCGAAAATGAAATGAAAAAAGTTAATCTTCTTACTTTCGGCGGATTTCAGATTGAAAGTGAAACAAAATCGATTTTTGAAACCCCGGAAACAAGCGGCGTTGAAGTTTTTGTCTGCAATAAATGCGGCCACATTGAATTGAAAGCCAAAGATTTCAGAAAATTTTGAGGAACTATGCTTAAGAATTATTTCAGAAAATTAAATCCGGCGATGATCGCCGTAATCTGGTCCCTTGCATGGCCCACCATGATTGAACAGGCGATGCAGACCGCAGTCCAATATATCGACACCGCAATGGTTGGTTCCCTCGGAACATCCGCAACCGCCGCAGTCGGTTCAACAAGTACCGTTAACTGGCTTATCAGCAGCACGATTTCCGCCATGAGCATCGGTTTTCTTGCCTATATTGCAAAGGCAAGAGGAGCCGGTGAGGACGAAAAAGCAAAGCGCACCGTTGGACAGGCTGTTCTTGCGGTTATCATCATGGGTTCTTTCTTCACCGCTCTTTCCCTTTCGCTGAGCAGTTTTGTGCCGGTATGGATGCAGGTGGACGAATCCATCCGTGAAATCGCCGCCCAATATTTCTTCATCGTCTATATCCCGATGCTCCCGAGGACCGCAAGCATTATTTTCGGAACTGTGCTCCGGGCTTCCGGCGATACAAAAACGCCCATGAAAATCGGCGTTATCATGAACCTTACGAACATCGTCCTCAACTTCCTGCTGATTTATGAAACAAGAACGGTCAGCGTTTTCGGCTTTGAATTTACTATGCCCGGTGCGGGAATGGGAGTTATCGGCGCGGGAATCGCTTCCTCAATCGCCTTCACAGTCGGCGGAATCATGATAACCGCTGTTCTCTGGAAGCATCCCTTCCTTTCTCCGAAAGGTCAGAAAATCGCCCCGGATGCGGAAATCCTCCGTCCATGCTTAAAGGTTGCGTTCCCGAATATGCTCCAGCGCTTCGGAACTTCCCTCGGATTCGTTGCGTTCGCTTCCATGATAAACTCCCTCGGCGAAGTTTCCACAGCCGCCCATACCATTGCAAACACCGTTGAATCCGCTTTCTATATCCCCGGATTCGGAATGCAGACCGCCGCCGCAACCCTTAACGGAAACGCCTACGGCGCAAAGGATAAACAGCGGATGCACGACCTTGCGAACATGTTCATCCCCATCGAGCTTTGCCTTATGGTGATTTCCGGCGCAAGTCTTTTTGCCCTTGCTCCGATGCTGATGGATATTTTCTCCGACAGCGCCGAGGTAATCACCCTTGGTTCAACGGTCCTCCGGATGGTTGCGGTTTCGGAACCTTTCTATGGATTTTCCATCATAATCGAAGGACTTATGCAGGGAGTAGGCAAAACGAAGGAGCCTTTTCTCTATAACATCACCGGCATGTGGTGCATAAGGATACTCGGAACCTTTGTCTGCACCCAGATTCTCGGGCTGAATCTTGTTTCCGCCTGGGGATGCATGATTGCCCACAATCTTTTCATCTTCGTAATGTTCCTGCGGTGCTTCATCAAAGGAAAATGGAACCCGCTTTTACACGAAAAATAAAGCACAAAAAATCCCGTCTGAATTTCAGACGGGATTTTTTTATTTTACTTTTTCGCAAAGTTTTGAATAGATTCTTTCGATGAACCATTTTTCGGTGCTTTTGTTTTTTATATCATCAAGGGGAATCCACATAACCCCGCTGTTTTCGTCCGGTTTTATTGTAAGATCCTGCTCCTCCGGCGCTTCGAAAAGATATGTTACGTTGAGATGGAGATGGGAGGGAACATATTCCCCTCTTTTTTCGTGACCGCTCACCGTCACAATTTCGATGGAAAGGATATCCTCCGAAAGGGGGCGGATTTTTGAAATTCCGCTTTCCTCCTTTGCTTCCCTTTCCGCAACCGCAAGAAGATTTTCTTCTCCGTCTGCATGACCGCCCATCCATGCCCAGGAATCATAGATGTTGTGATAAATCATCAGTACCTTTGTTTTTTCCGGGTTCAGCACCCATGCTGAAGCGGTGAAATGTGCGCGCTTGTTTTCCCGGGTAAAAATCCCCGGTTCCGAAAGCCACTCCAGCAGAAGGGGCTTATCCTTTTCTTCCTGTTCATTGTACGGAACATATTTCAAAATCTGTTCTTTCAAATCCATTTTGATTTCTCCTGAAAATCAAGGCGGAAGAAAACTTCCGCCTTTTGCTTTTTCCAAAATCAGGAAAGCGCTTTTGCTTTCAGCACCTGTTCAAAGGTGATTGCCGCCTGGCAGTTGTTGATGAAGATAACGTCGGTGACGCCGTATTGCTCGATAAGAGCGCCGGTGCCTTTTGTTTCCTCGCGGATATCAACAACAACGATCTGCTCAAAATAATCTATCATATAGGGAACAAATGCGTTTCCGTAGGATTCCTTGAAAATCATAAGGGTTCTTCCGTTTTTGTTCGCTGTGGTGATAACGGTAAGGGGGTTATCTCCGCTTATGAACATTCCGGCATAGTTGTTGTAATTATAGTTGAGGGCGGAGGTGTTATACCAGTTTCCGCTGTTTCCGGCAATCATGGAATATCCGGTGTGGGGATAATGGGCAACGGTATAGTCCGGGTTTTCCTTAAGGCTTGCGGGTTTTCCTGCCCAGCCATAGAAAGTTCCGAGGAAGCCGGTTTTCACAACGGTTTCATAAGTATCAAGAGCATAGGGAACGATGTCGTTTGCGTTGCAGAAGGCAACGGAGGCATAATATGCTCCAAGGCTTGTCCAATGGTGGTCGGTGCGGTAGAAAAGATATTCATCCCGGTGCTCGGTCATGATTCCGAAGATATCCGCCGCTTTGATTCCGTCATTGAGCATTGCATAGGTTGCGTCGATATGTGCCTTTGTTCTGTCGAAAGGATCGGTATATCCCGCCGGAGCATTGAATGCACAGTTCTTCGGAACAAGAAGGGCGTTTACGCTGATGTCCGGATATTTTTCGGCAAATTTGTTGATGAGCGAAGCCCAGCCGGCGTTCCCGCCTTCGGAAGGAAGGAAATATTCCATTGCATAGTCGCCGCAGACAAGGGTTGCGCCAACATAATATGCGTCAACGTTGTTGTTATAATGTCCGCTTTCGGTTTCCGGAACGATATCATCAAGGTTATCGGAAAGAGCGCCGTTTCTGCCGGGTTTGATATATTTCTGTCCCGCCGGAACGATCTGGAGGGAGCAGGTATCGCAGGCGTTTTCGGAATTTATGGTATGTCCGAGTGCGGGAGCAAGTTCCGTTCCGCAGCTTTCGCAAAGCTGGGGTTCGGTGCAGGTTGCTTCTGCTCCGGGAGTATGTTCAAGCTTCGGCGCAAGTTCGATTCCGCAGAAAACACAGAGCTGGGCGGAAGCGCAGGTTGCTTCGTCGCCGGGGCGGTGTCCGGTTGCTTCAACAAGAATCTCTCCGCATTCGGTGCAGATCTGGGGTTCAAGGCAGGTTGCGGAAGGTCCCGGAACATGTTCATGGGAACAGCCCGCAAAGGCGCAGACAAAAAGCGCCGCAAGGATTATAAGGGCAGTTTTTTTCATTTTTGTCCTCCATATATTTTTATTTTTATTGCCGGAAAAGATATAAAAATTATACCGCCTTTTCAGCTTAATTTCAACAGCAAAAAAGGCGGTTTCGGAATACGGATCAATTTTATTAAAAATAGCGGTCAAGCTTCCGGAGAATAGCTTCCTTTGCCTTTTTTCCTTTCCGCTTTGCAAGATTTCTGAGCTTTATCCGCCGGCGGTTAAAGCTTTTTGCAGCTTTTATGGAATCTTCAAATTTTTCCTTCCCGTAATTTTTAAAATCGTCCCGGACTTTTCTTGCCCGGTTTATTCCGTCAAGAAGCTCCCCTTCCGCACGGAGCCATTCATCGCTGAAGCTTTGCTCTCTTTTATATTTTCCTGCGCGGTAATTTTCGAGGACGATTTTATAGCGCTCCACCGCGTTTGCAACGGAATCCTCCCATGAGATATAGATTTTATCCATGGCGTTTTTGCCGACTTCCTTCATTTTTTCCGGGTTTTCGCAAAGGAAGCGGAGCTTTCCGGCAAAGGAATCCGCGTTCCTTTCGCAAAGGAAGCCGGTTTCGCCGTCAATAATACCTTCGGAAGCGCAGCTTCCTTCGATAAGGACGCTTCCCAATCCGCAGGCAGCCGCTTCACGGACAACAAGTCCGTTTGTATCATAAACCGAAGGGAAAAGGAAAAGATCCGCACGGCAGTACCATGCACGGATTGCTTCTCTGTCATGGATGGGTCCTGTGAAAACACAGCGGTCGGAAATTCCGGTTTTCTCCGCATATTTTTCAACTTCGTCCTTATCAAGACCGCCGCCGATGAAAACCATCCGGAAATCCTTTCCGGCTTCTTTGATTTTAACAAGGGAATCAATGATTATATCAAGACCTTTGTACCATGCCATTCTTCCGACGAAAAGGAAAACCGGAACGTCTTCCGGAAGGTCGTATCCGCCGGTTATTTCTGCGATTTTTTCCTCCGGAATTCTGCCCTTCGGGATATCAACTCCGTTCGGCATAACGACGTAATCTCCTTTATAGCCAAGGGAGCGGAGATTTTCTCCCGCGCCTTCGCTTACAACCCAGACTTCGTCGCAGGCTTCGATGTTCTTAACAACCTCTTTTATGACCCAATCCTTAATATATCCGTTGCCGACGGCTCTTGCGATATCGACGTCGAATTTCGTATGGTAAGTAAAAATAACCGGCGCATCAAGGGGTTCACGGAAGGTTCTTGCAACAAAGGTCGAGGCAAAGGGGCAATGGGTATGTATCACGTTGATTCCCTCCGCCTCTATCTGCTCAAGGGCTTCGTAGGAAAAAGGATAGCCCGCCCGGTAGGTGATTATTTTTTCGGTATCAAAACTTGGATAGCGGACGATTTTATAGGGATATCCGCTGTCGTCGGCTGTGGGATAATAGGGTACCGCAACGGTTGCTTTTCCGTAATTTTCGGTTATCACCTTCGCATAGTTCATAACGGTGTTCGCAACTCCGTCAATAAGCGGCGGAAAGCTGTCGTTAAGGAGGCAGACGCTTAATTTTTCGGTCAATTTTATCACCTCTGCTTTTTCTGCGGAAATTTTTTACCGGAAATATTATATCCGCAAAATGTTAAATTTTTGTTTCCCAGAAGTTAATTTTAGCCTTCCGAACCCACAAATTTTGTTGAAAAACAAAGGTGCAACCGCCGGTTGCTAAAGTTTTAAACCCATGTTGATAGACATTTACACTTAAAAATGATAGAATTTTATCATAAAAGGAGGCGATTTTTAATGACTATCGGCGAAAAGATATATAAGCTCCGGACGGAGAAAAATCTTTCCCAGGGGGACCTTGCGGAAATCCTCGAAGTTTCCCGCCAGAGTATTTCAAAATGGGAAAACGGCGGAGCGACCCCGGATCTTGATAAAATCATAAAACTTTCCGAAGTTTTCGGAATCACCATTGACGAACTTGTTAAAAACGAGGAAGTTTCCGCTCCGGCGGAAGAAAAAGCCCCGCAGATCATCATAAAAAAAGAAAGCAGTTTTCCGCCCCGGAAAATCATCGGAACGGTTCTGCTTTCACTTTCCCTTATTGTAACGGTTGTTCTTCTTGCGGCCGGGGGCGGAATTGCCGGACTTGTACTTTCCTCGCCGCTTATTCTTTGCGGAATTATCTGTTTTATATTCAAAAAGAACGTGGGGCTCTGGTGCGCATGGGCGGTTTTCTTTGCGGTGGATATGTATCTTCGGGTCGCAACGGGAATAAATTCCGCGGTCATTCTCAATTTCCAGACCCTTTTATTTCTGATTCGCGGCGGCGATTTCATAAGGCTTCTGCTTTCCTTTGCACAGTTTACTGCCATTGTTTCGCTTGTTATCATAACGGTGCTCCGATTCAGAAAAATGCCTCTGGAAAGCAAAAAACTTCCGCTTGTTTTTTGGGGAATCTACGGCGTTTTGAAAATCGCAATGGCGGTTTTCTCTGCAAGCCACCTTTACAAACAGATAATGAACTACGTTCTTTCCACTATGAACACCTGGGTATATTCCCTTTGCCATTCCCTTTATGTATGGATATATACCGGATTTTTTGTTGCGGCGGTGGTGCTGACAGTAAGATATATCGTTACAAAAAAATCAAAATGATATTGCTTTGCGGCGGGAGCAAGCCCCCGCCCTACTGTAAAATGCGCAAACAAAAGCCCCGTGCTCGTTTGAGCACGGGGTTTTATCTTTTTGAGCACCGGTATTAAATTTTCTTCTGGGCTTCGCAGTAAACACAGCGGCAGATTCCGTTTTCCTTATCGGTATAGCGGAAAACATGGTCAATTTCCTGCTCAATGGAAGTGATGCAGCGGGGGTTTTCGCAGAAAACCTTGTTGACGATTTCTTCCTCGTGCTCATCGTTTTCGCAGATTGAGCACGGCGCGGGAGTTTCTGCAAGAAGCTTGAGAATAAGCGCCATTCTGATGAATTTTCCGCAGAGTGCCTGGTCAAAATAGCAGGCTCTGGGGTCGGAATCGACCTTTGTGCTGATTTCGTTTACCCTCGGGAGCGGATGCATTATGCAAAGGTCAGGCTTTGCGTTTTCGAGTTTCGGAAGATCGAGCACGAAGGAGTTCTTGAGTCTTTCATATTCCGCCGGGTCCGCAAAGCGTTCTCTCTGGATTCGGGTCATATAGAGGATATCAAGTTCCGGCATTGCTTCCTCAAGGGTGCGGACTTCCTTATAAGGGATTCCTTTTTTATCAAGGGTTTCGGTCTTGACATATTCCGGAACGGAAAGTTCTTCCGGAGAGATGAGAACGAATTTTATTCCGCTATATCTCGCAAAAGCGGCAATAAGGGAATGGACTGTTCTTCCGAACTTAAGGTCGCCGCAAAGACCGATTGTAAGATCATTGAGTCTGCCTTTATGGCGGCTTATGGTCAGAAGATCGGTAAGGGTCTGGGTGGGGTGGAAATGTCCGCCGTCGCCAGCGTTGATAATCGGAATCCGGGAAGCCTTTGCCGCAACAATGGGAGCGCCCTCCTTCGGATGGCGCATTGCGATGATATCCGCATAGCAGTTTACGGTGCGGATGGTATCGGCAACGCTTTCGCCCTTTGCGGTGGAGGAACTTCCCGCTTCGGAAAATCCGAGGACGGATCCGCCGAGATTGAGCATTGCTGCTTCAAAGCTCAGGCGGGTTCTGGTGGAAGGTTCAAAGAAAAGGGTCGCAAGGATTTTTCCTTCGCAGACCTTTGCATATTTTCCCGGGTCAGCGATGATATCGTTGGCAACGGAAATAAGATCGTCGATTTCTTCGACGGAAAGATCGAGAATATCAATAAGATTGCTCATTTATTTTGCTCCGTTAACTGCAAGATAATTTTTGATTCTTGTTACGTTTTCTTCGTTTGCCGGGTCTTCTTCAAGGAATTCGATGATATCGTAAACATCAACAACGGAATATACCGGGAAGCCGAACTGTTCCGCAATTTCTTCCATTGCGCCTTTTTCGGTCTGGCCTTTTTCCTTGCGGTTTACCATGATGAAGGCTGCGATAACTTTGGTGCCTTCAAGCTGGCTGAGGATCTCCATGGATTCGCGGATAGCGGTTCCGGCGGTGATAACATCTTCGATGATTACGATTTCTTCACCTGCCTGAGGAATATAACCTACAAAAGTGCCGCCTTCGCCGTGGTCTTTTGCTTCCTTGCGGTTGAAGAAGAAGGGAACATCAAGTCCGTTTCTGGAAAGTGCAACTGCGGCGGAAATGGAGAGCGGAATGCCTTTGTATGCAGGGCCATAGAGAACGGCTTCTTTTTTGCCGAGTTTTTCAAAATATGCTTTTGCATAGAATTCGCCGAGTCTGGAAATCTGTTCGCCGGTTTTGATCATGCCCGCATTGATGAAATAGGGGATTTTTCTGCCGGATTTTGCGGTGAAGTCGCCGAATTTAAGAACGCCGGCGCTCTGGAGGAATTCGATAAATTCTCTTTTATAAGCTTCCATTATTATATCTCCTTTTATGTATCAGTAATTAATCAACAAATTCTGCTACGCAGCGTTCATAAGCTGCAACCGGGTCTTCAGCGGCGGTGATGGGTCTGCCGACTACGATATAATCGGAACCGATTGCTTTTGCGTCTGCGGGAGTCATAACGCGTTTCTGATCGCCTTTGTCGCCGTCTGCAAAACGAACACCGGGGGTTACGGTAACAAAATCCGCGCCGCAGGAATCATGAACTTTTTTGGATTCGAGGGGGGAGCAGACAACGCCGTCAAGACCTGCTTTTTTTGCGTTCTGTGCATAGTGCATAACAACTTCCGGAAGGGGTTCTTTGATAAGAAGGTCGTTTTCCATTGCTTCCTGATCGGTGGAAGTAAGCTGGGTTACTGCGATAAGAAGAGGTCTGGTGCCGTCGGGTCTTGTAAGACCCTCGATTGCTGCTTCCATCATTCTGCAGGTTCCTGCGGCATGGAGGTTTGTCATATCAACGTCAAGACCGGAAAGAACGGACATTGCTTTTTTAACGGTGTTGGGGATATCGTGGAGTTTGAGGTCGAGGAAGATTTTGTGTCCTCTTGCTTTGATTTCACGGACGATGGAAGGACCTTCTGCATAGAAAAGCTCCATACCGATTTTTACAAAAGGTTTTTTGCCCTCGAATTTATCAAGGAACTCAAAAGTTTTTTCTGCGGAAGAAAAATCGCAGGCAATAATAACGTCTTTTCCCATTTTATTTAACTCCTCCTATAATTTCACTGAGATTATTGATTCCGTATTTATCCATGACTTTCGGAAGGTCATTGATTATATCTCTGCAGATATAAGGGTCAACAAGGTTTGCGGCACCGACCTGAACGGCGGTTGCGCCAGCAAGCATAAGTTCGATTACGTCCTCGGCGGAAGAAACGCCGCCCATTCCGACAATCGGGATTTTAACAGCCTGGGCAACCTGGTAAACCATTTTTACCGCAACCGGGAAGATTGCAGGTCCGGAAAAACCGCCCATTTTGTTTGCGATAACGGGTTTTCTGGTTTTGAGGTCGATTCTCATTCCCATAAGGGTGTTGATGAGGGAAAGACCGTCTGCGCCGGCTTCCTCACAGGCTTTTGCGATGGAAACGATATCGGTTACGTTGGGGGAAAGTTTTACGATAACCGGTTTTGTGGTAACGGCTTTTACAGCTTTTACGATGGTTGCGGCGGCTTCGGGCGAAGTTCCGAAGCTCATTCCGCCTCCATGAACATTGGGGCAGCTTATGTTGACTTCAAGCCAGCCCACCTGGTCGCATTTATCGAGTTTTTCGCAGGTATAGGCATAATCCTCGACGGAAAAACCGGAGACATTTGCCATAACTTTTTTATTGAAGCATTTTGCAAGTTTCGGAAGTTCCTCGCCGATAACCTTTTCAACGCCGGGGTTCTGGAGACCGACGGCGTTTATCATTCCGGCGGTGCATTCAGCAATTCTGGGGGTGGGGTTTCCGAATCTGGGTTCTTTTGTGGTTCCCTTGAAGGAGAAAGTGCCGAGCATGTTGATATCATAAAGTTCGGCAAATTCATAGCCATAGCCGAAAGTTCCGGATGCGGGGATAATGGGGTTATCCATTTCGATTCCGCAAAGATTTACTTTTAATCTTTCCATAAGATTTCCTCCTTCATCATGATGGGGCCGTCCTTGCAGATGCGTTTGAATCCGGTGAGGGTTTTGCAGGAACAGCCCATGCATGCGCCGAAGCCGCAGCCCATTCTTTCCTCAAAGCTGAGCTGTCCGGAGGTTTTTGAAGCGTTCCATACCGCTTTGAGCATGGGTTCCGGACCGCAGGTAAAGAAATGGGTGTAATCGATTTCCTTCATAGCTTCGGTTACAAAGCCTTTGATTCCGTAAGAACCATCAACTGTGGTGACATAAACCTTGCAGCCGAGAGCTTTGAATTCTTCTTCATAAAAGATTTCGTCCCTGGTATTGAATCCGAGGATTACAGAAACTTCCTTTCCCTCTTTGCGAAGTTCCTTCGCAAGCATATAAAGAGGAGGAACGCCGACTCCGCCGCCGATAAGGAGCGGTTTTTCGCCGGAGACGGAAGTGTCGTATCCGTTTCCGAGGGAGGAAAGAATATCAAGAGTTCCTTCGGTCATATCTCTCATCTGTTCGGTGCCTTTTCCGACTACCTTATAGATAAGGGTGAGTTTTCCCTCTTCGGAATCGCAGACGGAAATGGGTCTGCGAAGATAAAGTCCGTCAAGCTTGATGTTAACGAACTGTCCCGGGCGGGTGATATCGGAAGTATCACCCGCAAGGACCATTTCCATAATGTCCTTTGTAAGGGGTTTGTTTTCTTTGATTTCAAAAAGTAACTGTCTCATTTTTCCTCCTTAAGCGTCGATGGTGGAGATGCAAAGGGTGGTTTCTTCAAGAACGTCGAGAAGAACTTTTACGGTATCAAGTGCGGTGAAAACGGAAACATTGTTTTCGATAGCGTAGTTACGGATAAGCTGACCGTCGTTTTCGGAACCGACAGCGGCAACGTCGCGGGTGTTGATGACATATGCAATATGTCCCTGGCGGAGAGCATCGCGGATTTCTTCGCTTCCGTCGCTGATTTTCTTGAGAACGTGGGTGCGGATTCCGTTTTCTTTAAGGAATTTTGCGGTGCCGCCGGTTGCTTCAATATTGAAGCCAAGATTATAGAAGCGGCGGATAAGCGGAAGAGCTTCCTCCTTATCCTTATCGGCGATGGTTGCGAAAACCGTTCCGTAATTCTGAAGGTGCATTCCGGAAGCCTGGAGTGCTTTATAAAGCGCGCGGTTGAGCTTATCGTCATAGCCGATTGCTTCGCCGGTGGATTTCATTTCCGGAGAAAGGTAAGCATCGAGTCCGTGGATTTTGTTGAAGGAGAATACCGGAACTTTTACGTACCATCTCTTCTTTTCGTCCGGATAGATTCCGAAGATTCCCTGTTCCTTAAGGCTCTTGCCGAGGATTACTTCCGTTGCGATATCCGCAAGGCTGTATCCGGTGGATTTTGAAAGGAACGGAACGGTTCTGGAAGAACGGGGGTTGACTTCGATGATATAAACGTCGTCATGTTCATCAACGATGAACTGGATGTTGTAAAGACCGATGATTCCGATTCCGAGACCGAGCTTTTTCGCATACCGGAGAATTGTGCCTTTAACTTTATCGGAGATGCTGAAGGTGGGATAAACGCTTATGGAGTCGCCGGAATGGATACCGGTTCTTTCAACAAGTTCCATGATTCCGGGAACGAAAACGTCGATTCCGTCGCAGATTGCGTCAACCTCGACTTCTTTTCCGAAAATATATTTATCAACAAGAACGGGTTTGTCTTCTCCCAGTTCAACGGCGGTTTTAAGGTACTGGCGAAGCTGTGCTTCGGTTGCAACGATCTGCATCGCTCTTCCGCCGAGAACGAAGGACGGACGGACAAGAACCGGATATCCGACTTCCGCCGCGGCTTTGCAGCCGTCTTCGATGTTGGTAACGGCTTTGCCTTTCGGCTGGGGAATATTGAGTTCCTCAAGGATTTTTTCAAAGCTGTCACGGTTTTCCGCTCTTTCAATTGCGTCGCAGTCAGTGCCGATGATTTTAACTCCTCTGTCGCGGAGAGGTTCGGCAAGGTTGATTGCGGTCTGGCCGCCGAGGGATGCGATTACGCCCTCGGGTTTTTCAAGTTCGATGATGTTCATAACATCTTCGGGAGTGAGGGGCTCGAAATAGAGCTTATCGCTGGTGGTATAGTCGGTGGAAACGGTTTCGGGGTTGTTGTTGATTATAATGGCCTCGTAACCGGATTTTTTGATTGTGGTAACGGCGTGAACGGTGGAATAGTCGAATTCAACGCCCTGGCCGATTCTGATAGGACCCGCTCCGAGAACGATGATTTTCTTTTTATCGGTTACGATGGAAGCGTTTTCGCCGGTATAGGAGGAATAGAAATACGGGATATATGCTCCGCAATGGAAGGTATCGACCATTCTGTAAACCGGGAACATATTAAGGCGTTTTCTCATATTGAAAACATCAAGTTCGCCGCAGCCCCAGAGTTTTGCAATAAATTCATCGCAGAAGCCCATTTTCTTTGCTTCGAGGAGAACCGCTTCGTCGTTGACGTTTTCCTTGAGTCTGGTTTCCATCTTAACGATGTTTTCAACAGCTTTGAGGAAAAATTCGGTGATTTTGGTCACCTCATGGATTTTTGCGGTGGTTTCGCCGCGGCGAAGAAGTTCGGTGATTCCGAAAATATTGTCGTCACGGAACTGTTCAATATATTTATAAATTTCTCCGGTGCTCATACCGTCGAATTTTTTGAGATAGAAATGGCAGACGCCGGTTTCAAGGGAGCGGACTCCTTTGAGAAGGCATTCTTCAAGATTGGAACCGATTCCCATGATTTCGCCGGTGGCTTTCATCTGGGTTCCGAGGGTGTTTGGTGCGGAAGCGAATTTATCGAAGGGGAAGCGGGGAAGTTTTGCGATTACGTAATCAAGGGAAGGTTCGGTTTTCGCTGTGGTTCCGGCAAGTTCGATTTCATCAAGGGTCATGCCGACTGCGATTTTTGCGGTGACTTTCGCAATGGGGAATCCGCTTGCTTTGGAAGCAAGAGCGGAAGAACGGGAAACGCGGGGGTTGACTTCGATAAGGTAATATTCGGAAGATTCCGGGTTGAGAGCAAACTGGACGTTGCAGCCGCCTTCGATTTTGAGTTCACGGATAAGTTTTATTGCGGAATCGTTAAGCATTTTCATATCGTGATCGGAAAGAGTCATAATCGGGGCAACAACAATGGAGTCGCCGGTATGAACGCCGACAGGATCGACGTTTTCCATTCCGCAGATGGTGATTGCATTGTCTTCGCTGTCGCGCATAACCTCGAATTCGATTTCCTTATAGCCTTTGACGCTCTTTTCGATGAGAACCTGGTGAACGGGAGAAAGCTTGAATGCGTTTCTGCCGATTTCGATGAGTTCCTCCTCGTTGTTTGCAAAACCGCCGCCGGTTCCGCCAAGGGTGAATGCAGGGCGGAGAACGATGGGATATCCGATGCGCTCTGCAGCTGCTTTTGCTTCATCAAGGTTATAGGTGATTTCGGAAGGAATTACCGGTTCGCCGATAGACTGGCAGAGTTCCTTGAAAAGTTCGCGGTCTTCCGCTCTTTCAATGCTTTCGCTGCTGGTGCCGAGGAGTTTTACGCGGCATTCTTTGAGGATTCCTTTTTTCTCAAGCTGCATTGCAAGGTTAAGGCCGGTCTGTCCGCCGATTCCGGGAACGATTGCATCGGGTCTTTCGTGGCGGAGAATTTTTGCAACATATTCAAGGGTAAGGGGCTCCATATAGACCTTGTCCGCAATAAGGGTATCGGTCATGATGGTGGCCGGGTTGCTGTTGCAAAGAACAACCTGATAACCTTCCTCTTTAAGAGCAAGGCATGCCTGAGTTCCGGCATAGTCAAATTCAGCCGCCTGGCCGATTACAATAGGGCCGGAACCGATTATGAGAATCTTTTTGATATCTTCTCTTTTTGCCATTTTGTTTTTCGCTCTCCTTCTGTATATTAAAATTCTTTATAAACGATTTTTCCGTCCTTGACGGTAAGGACGCATTTTCCGAAAAGCTCCCATCCTTCAAAAGGCGTTGCTTTTCCCATGGAAAGGAATTTTTCCGGTTCGACTTTTTCAAGGGCGTTCAGATCCCATACGGTAAAGTCGTTGCCGGGTTTTATTCCAAAGCGCTTTCTTGCGTTATAAACAAGAAGTTCCATCGCTTTTTCAAGGGTGATTATTCCGGTTCTGACAAGCTTTGTATAAACCACCGGGAAGCAGGTTTCGATTCCGGTTATGCCGAAAGGCGATTTTTCAAGTCCCCGGGATTTTTCCTCTGCGGAATGGGGCGCATGGTCGGTGGCGATCATATCGATTGTGCCGTCCTTTATTCCTTCGATAAGGGCTTCCCTGTCCGCCTTGCTCCGGAGAGGAGGATTCATCTTGAACCTTCCCTCCTCCTGCAAATCGGAATCATCCATAACGAGGTAATGGGGTCCGGTTTCGCAGGTTACGTTGATTCCCTCCGCCTTTGCTTTTCGGATGATATCAACGCTTTCCTTCGTGGAAATATGGCAGACATGATAGGCGCATCCGGTTTCCTTCGCAAGTTTTAAATCTCTTGCAATCTGCTGCCATTCGCTTTCGGAGCAGATTCCCCGGTGACCGTGTTCCTTTGCGTAATCGCCGTCGTGGATATATCCTCCTCTGAGGAGTTCGTTGACTTCGCAATGGGCAACAATCATTTTTCCGAGAGCTTTTGCACGGAGCATTGCTTCCCGCATCATCTCTTCGCTCTGAACTCCCCTTCCGTCATCGGAAAAAGCTATCACCTTTTCCGCAAGGGATTCCATATCAACAAGCTCTTCGCCTTTTTCGCCGACTGTTATTGCGGCATAGGGCAGAACCTCGATAACCGCGTCCCGCTCGATTATATCGGTCTGCTCTTTGAGATGTTCCAAAGAATCCGGAACCGGATTCAGGTTCGGCATGGTGCAGACGGAAGTATATCCTCCCTTTGCGGCAGCCTTTGAACCGGTTGCAATTGTTTCTTTATAAGAAAACCCCGGCTCACGGAAATGCACATGCACATCACAGAAACCGGGGAAAACAGCATATTCTGAAAAATCGGAAACAAAGCCCTCGTCCGCAGGGGAAAACTCTGCGAAGAAAGCGTTTTCACAAAATTCGGATTTGAATTCAACTTTTTTGTTTTTGCAATCAGCCATTATTGAAAGATCCTTTCAAATAAAAAATCCGTCGGCAAAAACAGATTCGCCGGCGGAATAAGCATACAAAAAATTACGGTACCGCAAAAAAATAATATGCCTGCACCGAACGCATATACAAAACCTTGCCGATCTCTCTGTATCGTCCTTAAAGATTTATTTTAAAATATAATAACATAATATAATCATATTTGTCAAGGCAACAAGTTTTACAAAAAGCTCCTTTCTGCAAATCTTTTTTCAGTCATTTTTCAGGATTTCCTCAAGAACCATGGAAGCTTCTTGTGCATTTTCCTTCGGAATAACAATTCTTGTTTTTTCGCCCGCAATAATAATGGAAAACCAGCCGCAGCGGTCCGGATATCCGGCTTTTATTTTTTCCTTGCTGAAAGTTTCAAAAACCGGTCTTGCATTTTTGTAATGGAGGGCGCCGATTTCATCTGCGCCGAAATAAAATTTTGCGTCCTTATCCGATTCTTCCCGGAGATATCCTTCCGCGGAAAAAACATAAGGGAAATCAACAAGATGTTCGTCCCTTTCGTATTTTCCGGAATTTTTCTTCCTTTCGGAAGCGGATTTATAAAGCACAACCGCCGCCATCACCGCCGCAATTACAAAGGCGAGATACCATCTTTCCGGCGCAGCGAACAAAAGCCCCGCAAGAGCGATTATTCCGCAGATTGCTCCCGCAAGAAGAGCCGCGGGAATTTCCTTTTTTATTTCTTCCTTCAAAACAAAGCACCCCTTTCGATGAATATATAATAGCATAAATTCCGCCGCTATTGTTTAAATAATTATAAATTTTCTGTTGAAATGCATAAGAAAAAATGGTAAAATAACTGCTCAGTGAGTTCGAAGCCTTCCTCACTTAAAACAAAACCAAAGGAGATTTGAAAAATGAATAACAGAAAAAACAAAACTGCTTTTCTTACGAAAAGCGCCGTCATCGCCGCACTCTATGTTATCCTTACGGAAATTTCCGCGCTTCTCGGAATTTCAAGCGGCGTTATCCAGTTCCGCCTTTCGGAAATGTTTGCGGTGCTCCCGATTTTTACTCCGGCGGCAATTCCCGGGCTTTTCATCGGATGCCTGATTTCAAACATTCTTGCGGGCGGAGTTATCTGGGATGTTATCTTCGGAAGCCTTGCAACCCTCATCGGCGCAATCGGTGCCTGGTATCTCCGGAAAAAGAGCGTTTATCTTGCTCCGGTTCCCACCATTGCGGCGAATATGTTCATCGTTCCGTTCGTGCTTCGCTATGCTTACGGAATGGAGGGCGGAATTCCCTTTTTCATGCTCACCGTCGGAATCGGCGAATTTGTCTGCGCGGGAATCCTTGGAGTTTTCCTTGCGAAAACCCTTAAAAAACACAAAGTTATGTTCTGAAAAAATCCTCCGCAAAAAGCGGGGGATTTTTTTGTTGACGAAACCGTTTTTTCGGATTAAAATCGAGGAAGAATATTTTAATGCGGGAGATTTATTATGGAAAAACTTCTGATAAGCGCGTGCCTTTTGGGCGTTTCGTGCAGATATGACGGAAAAAGCAAGCCCCTTTCCGGCTTTGAAAAACTAATGGAAAAATATGAACTCATCCCGGTCTGCGCGGAAATTTTCGGCGGACTTTCCACCCCGAGGGACCCTGCGGAAATCTGCGGAGAAAAAGTTCTCACCGGAAACGGAAAAGACGTCACCGCCGAATATATCAAAGGTGCGGAGGAAGTTTTGCGCCTTGGAAAAATCTTCGGCTGCAAAAAAGCACTCCTCAAAGAAAAAAGCCCTTCCTGCGGAAGCGGAATCATCCATAACGGAAAATTCGACGGCGGACTTGTTCCCGGTTTCGGAAAAACCGCCGCGCTTCTTCTTGAAAACGGTTTTGAGGTTTTCGGCGAATCGGAGATTGAAAAACTGCTTTAAGAACAGCGGAAAGCATCGGATATCATCCGCCTGTTCAGAAGACGGATGTTTCCGGAAGAACACCTCATCCGTCTTTTTCGGCAAAGCCGAAAAATCCACCTTCCCCTCAAGGGGAAGGCTATCCCTCCGGGACTCCTTTTTACGGGTCAGGGCAAGCCTGACCCCTGCATAAATTCGCAGATTTCATCACAACTACCGTTGGGGCGGATATCATCCGC
>JAFQBT010000058.1 GCA_017399625.1 Oscillospiraceae bacterium | reverse complement strand
TTGACGGGTACCGCCGTTTCTTTGCGCCGTCAAAGAAATGGGGGTACATATCAAATGAAAACGTCAGATTTTCCGGAACCATCGCAACCGGTCAGGGATTGTAATCCCATCCCGTTAAATTCAGCCGGTAATTTAAACAGAATCCCCCCGGTTTTGGCAAAGCCAAAACCACCCCCCTTTAACAAGGGGGGCTTTTTGTCAAAAAATGTGCGGATAATATCCGCCCCTGTATTTTCCGTTTTCAACTATCAACTTTCAACTTGAAAAGAATCCCCCGGTCATTTTTAATCGCAGGCGATTAAAAATGCCAGCCCCCTTTAAAAGGGGGCTTTTTTGTTTTATTTATCCTTCGGCCTGAAAAACACCGCAATGATGAACCCGGAAACAATTGCCGCGGTGATCCCTCCTGCGGTGGCGGAAAGTCCGCCGGTGAATGCGCCGAGAAAACCTTTGTCCGCAACGGCGGCGCGCACTCCCTTCGCAAGAGTGTGTCCGAATCCGGAAAGGGGAACGGTTGCGCCGGCGCCGGCAAATTCAACAAGCGGTTCGTAAAAACCGAGTGCGGAAAGAATTACCCCCGCCACCACAAAACCCACTAAAATCCGCGCCGGAGTGAGCCTTGTCCGGTCAATAAAAATCTGCCCGATGCAGCAGATAATTCCGCCCACTATGAATGCCCGG
The DNA here is from genome assembly GCA_017399625.1 of Oscillospiraceae bacterium. GTDB lineage: Bacteria > Bacillota > Clostridia > Oscillospirales > Ruminococcaceae > UMGS1668. The sequence goes on along the minus strand of JAFQBT010000058.1, from coordinate 6,838 downwards.
AGATATTCCATCAGAAAATCCCCCCTTTTTCGTTGGAAAAGCAAACAAGATGCGCAACTCCCGGGATGGTTTCGCCCTGCTGAACGCTGGTAGGACTCATCAGAGCGCCGGTGGAAAGCGCGAGCACCGTTTTGAGCACGCCTTTTTTCATCTGCGGAAGAACGTGACCGCTGAGCACGGCGGCTGAGCATCCGCATCCGGAAGCGCCGGATTCCACCTGCTGAATTTCCCTGTCATAGAGCATCAGCCCGCAGTCGTTATAGTTATCCCCAAGGGAAAAACCCTCCCTGAGCATCAGTTCGCGCATCAGCTGAGCACCGACTGCGCCTAGGTCGCCGGTGAGAATAAGGTCGTAATCATCCGGGTCGGTATAGGTGTCCCGGAAGAACTGCGAAAGAGTTGCCGCGGCGGCCGGTGCCATCGCCGCTCCCATGTTGTTCTGGTCGTTTATCCCAAGATCCTCCACCGTTCCGAAGGTTACCGCTTTGACGAAAGGTGCGCCGGAATCCCTTGAAACAAGGGCGGCACCGGCGGCGGTTGCAGTCCATTGTGCCGATGGCGGACGCTGACCGCCGTATTCAAGAGGAAAGCGGTATTGCCGTTCCGCGGAACAGAAATGGGAGGAAGCAACTGCAAGGCAGTTTTTTGCGGCGGAATCCGCAAAAACCGAAGCAAGCCCGACCCCTTCCGCAAAGGTTGAACATGCGCCGTAAAGCCCGATGAACGGTACTTTCGAACCCCTTGCGGAAAAAGCGGAGGCGATGCATTGGTTCAGAAGGTCCCCGGCAAAGAGAAAATCGATCTCCGCCATTTCCGCTTCCGCCTTTTTCAGCGCCTTCCAGCAGGCGAGCTCCTGCATTTTGCTTTCCGCCTTCTCCCAGGTTTTTTCGCCGAACCGGGAATCGTCGTTGATAATATCGAAGGAAGAACCCAGCGGCCCTTCGCTTTCCTTTTTTGAACCCACCGCCGCGGAAGAACGAATCCCCACGGCGGAATCTATGATAATGGTCTGTTTTCCGATTTTATGTGCCAAAAAATCACCCCGTTTTGGGAATAGTTTTTCCGCAAAACGCAGAAATATGCAAAAAAACAAAAGCGCTCCGAAAGGATAGCCTTCCCCGTGAGAAAAGCCCCCCTTGTCAAAGGGGGGGTGTCTGCAAAGCAGACGGAGGGATTTTTCCTCCGCAAACCGCCGAGCCGTTCAGCCTTCCCCTGGGGGAAGGTGGCAAAACCGAAGGTTTTGACGGATGAGGGGAAAACCCTGTCCAATTAAAAATGAGCGGATTTTTCGGAACGGTCAGGACCGTTCCCTACCGTGATGCGGTAATAAAAAAGTGCGGATAATATGCTCCCTCTTGACAACAAAACTTGGCAATGCTATACTGAAATTGCAAAGAAAACTTGGCAAAAGGAGGCGCTTTTTATGGAAAAAGAGGAGATTCTGCGCAAAAGCCGGGAGGATTATTCCGAAAAAGATGAGGCGATAAAAGACCATTTTAAGCAAACAAGACCGATTCTTATTGCGCTTTTTGCGGCGGCGCTGTTTCTTTTCTGGCTGGACGGAAAATATCTGGACGGAAGAATGCTCAGCGATGCCGTGATGCTCCTTGCCTTTGCGGCAATCTGTGCGGAGGATTTTTATATTTTCACGGTAACCCGGAAGAAAATTTATCTTTTCACTTCGGTTCTGCTGGCGGTTGATGTCCTGATGAAGGGGTATATGCTTATTGAAACCGCGAAGGATCTCATCTGAGGTGCCGCCATGAAGGATTCGCTTGTTCTTAAAAACCGCGTCCGGGAAGCGCGGCAGGAAAAGGGCTATTCCCAGGAGCAGCTTGCGGAGATGATCGGCGTTTCGCGCAACACTATAAGTTCCATCGAAACCGGGCATTTCAGTCCAACCGCAAAGCTTGCGCTTATTCTTTGCGTTGCCCTTGACAGAAAATTTGAAGATTTGTTTTATTTTTAAAATCCGGAGCAGTTTTTCTGCTCCTTTTTTTATGCTGTTTTCTTGTTACCGTGGGGCGGGAATTTCCAAAAAAGGATTCCCGGAGGGCAGCCTCCCTTGTGCAAAGGGAGGTGTCTGCGAAGCAGACGGAGGGATTGTAATCCCATCCCGTTAAATTCAGCCGGTAATTTCAACAGAATCCCCCCGGTTTTGGCAAAGCCAAAACCACCCCCCTTTAACAAGGGGGGCTTTCAGCAAAAATGTGCGAATAATATCCGCCCCTGCATTTTCCACTTTCAACTATCAACTTTCAATTAATTATCCCTTTTCCACCATCTTTTCCGGTGAGGTACTCAAATTCAACCGCAACCGAAAAAGACGCCCCTTTAACAAGGGGGGCTCAGATAATCCCCATTGCCCAGTAAATGATTCCGTAAACAACGCTTGCCAGAACACCGTAAACAATAACCGGTCCCGCAATGGTAAAAATCTTCACTCCAAGCCCGAGCACGAAACCCTCGCTTTTATATTCCATGGCCGGCGAAACAACCGCGTTTGCAAAGCCGGTTATGGGAACAAGGGTGCCCCCGCCGCCGAATTTTGCGATTTTGTCATAAACGCCGAAACCGGTGAGCACCGCCGAAACAGCAACGAGCGTCATTGAGCACGCTGTTGATGAAGAAGGCGTGCTCAGGCCCATATCGAGGTAAAAATTGAGCAAAAATTGCCCGAAAAGGCAGATTCCGCCGCCGATAAGGAACGCGCCGGTGAGATTCCGGAGGGATTTTGTCTTTGGAACAGCCTTTTCACCGAGCTTTTTATATTCATCAGGTGAAATTGACATTGAAAAAACTCCTTTTCTTTTTGTGTTTATTGTTCGGATTTCCGGAAAAAATATTCCCGAAGTTTTTTGAAAAAAAGGCGGTGCTCAAAAAATGAAAAAGACAAAAACGGCGGCAACAGGCGTGCTCGCCGGGTTCCTGAACGGAATTTTCGGCTCCGGAGGGGGAGTTGCGGCGGTGCCTCTTTTCCGGAAAAACGGTCTTGATCAGAAGGAGGCGCAGGCAACTTCTCTTCTGCTGATGTTCCTGCTTTCGGCGGTTTCCGCGGGAATCTATCTTTCCGAAGGGCGGATTTCGGTTCCGGATGCGGTGCCGTATATACCCGGCGGAATCCTCGGCGGAATCGCCGCATCGGTGCTTTTCCGGAAAATGAAACCGGATCTGCTCCGGAAAATCTTCGGCGGATTCGTGACCTTTTCCGCGGCGAGAATGCTCTGGGGAGTTGTGAGCGAATGGATTTTCTGATCGGTTTTTTCGCCGGTTTTGCCGGAGGTCTCGGCATCGGCGGCGGAGGAATCCTGCTCCTCTGCCTGACTGCGTTCTGCGGAATCGACCAGCTTTCCGCCCAGGGCATCAACCTTGTTTTCTTCCTTCCGACTGCCGCGGCGGCGCTTTTTATGCATCTGCGGAACGGCTATGTAAAATTAAAAACCGCCCTTCTTGCCGCCGTTTTCGGAATACCGGGAGTATTATTGGGTTCGTTTATTGCCGGGAGTATTGAAAAAGACCTTCTCCGGGGGATTTTCGCCCTCTTTTTGCTGATAATCGGTCTGCGCGAACTCTTCCGGAAAAGCGATTAGCCTTCCCCTTGAGGGGAAGGTGGCACGAAGTGCCGGATAAGGTGTTCCTCCTTAAACCACCGAGCGAATTACCTCCCCTTGAGGGAAGGTGTCCGCAACGCGGACGGAAGGGTGTCAATCCCATCCCGTTAAAACAGGACGAACAGCCTCCCTTGTGCAAAGGGAGGTGTCTGCGAAGCAGACGGAGGGATTGTAATCCCATCCCGTTAAATTCAGCCGGTAATTTCAACAGAATCCCCCCGGTTTTGGCAAAGCCAAAACCACCCCCCTTTAACAAGGGGGCCTTTTTGCAAAAAAACGGGCGAATGATATCCGCCCCTACATTTTCCGTTTTCAACTATCCACTTTCAATTTTCAACTTGAAAAGAATCCCCCCCGCTTTTGCAACTGAAAAACCGCAGACATTCCCGAAAAAAGGGAACGCCCGCGGTTTTGTTCAGAATGAAAAAACTTCTGCGGTATCAGAAAATGATATATTTTTCCGGGTCAACGTATTCACCGTTGATGAGGAGCTCAAAATGAAGGTGGATTCCGGTGGAATTTCCGGTGGCACCCATTTTTGCAACAACCTCGCCGGCCTCGACTTCCTGCCCGAGCTCAACAAGAAGCTCGCTGCAGTGAGCATAGCAGGTCTGAACGCCGTTTCCGTGGTTGATGATGATGTGGTAACCGTAACCGGTGTTGTCCCGTTTCACCTTGACGACCTCTCCGTCGGCAACCGCAAGAATATCCGTTCCGATTCCGCTTTCGGCGGAAACGTCGGTTCCGGTGTGACCTTTATATCCGCCGAAGGTAACGGCGATCCAGCCCTTTTCCACCGGAGAAACAAAATCGAATCCGATGTCCTCGATTTCGGTGATTTCCGGTTTTTCCGGCTGTTCAGCCGGAGGAGCCGGCTCATAAACCTCATAGGGAAGATTATCTATGGCGATTTCCGCGCCCTCAAAATCCCCGTAGATCCGAAGGTCAAAGGCCTCCCGGATATCTTCGCAGGGGGTTCCGACGGAAACGGTTATTTCGTTGCCGTTCGTTTCAACAAAAAGTCCGTTTTCCCGAAGGACGTCGCCGTAGGTAATGCTGACCTTTGTTTCGTTTGAGGGAACAAGCAGAATGCTTGCGGAAGCGCCTTCGGCAAAATAAAATCCCGTAACGGTGATTTTTTCGATTTTTTCAACCTGCATCAGGGAATAGGTATCCGTTGCATAGTTGTTCGGTGCGTTTTCGCCGTAAAATCCCTGGAGTTCCTCCGCAAGACCGGGGATTTCCGCCGTTACAGCATCGGGATTAATGTCGGCAAGGTTTTCCGATTCATCATGGAGTTTCACCTCGATCATTTCCTGCAGGAGTTTATCAAGGTTTTCCGCTTCGGAATTTGCTGCGGAAAGATTTCCGGCGGAAATGGGTTCCTTCTTTTCCGGAGCGGGAGTTGTTCCGCAGGCGGTCATAAGAAGAGCGACCGCAAGAAAAATCATAAGCGCCGCAGGAATGCGGCTTTTTTTATTTTTGTTTTTCATAATTGACGTGACTCTTTCGCAAAGGGAAGCGGCGCTGAAAAAGCTCAGCGAAAGGCTTTCGCGCTCCGCAAAATCAAGAATCGTGTTCGCATAGGCGGATGCCTTTTCGCTTCCGAGGATTTTCAGAACCCTTTCGTCACAGAACCGTTCCATGTCCATGTCAAAATATTTCACCATAAACCAGACCGCCGGATTGAACCAGTTCACCGAAAGGGCAAAAAGCGCCAGCGCCTTCAGCGCCGGATCCCGGTTTAAAAGGTGGGTTTGCTCATGCAAAAGAACAAAAGAAAGCTGCTTTTCGCCGATATTTTCCGGAATCACAATGGTCGGGCGCAGAATACCGAAGCTGAGGGGAGAGCAAAGGTTCCTGCTTTTAAAAACCCGCGTTTTTCCGAAAGGAATGCCTGTCGAAACATTTTCAAGCGGAGCCGAATCCGCCATTATCCTTTTTACGGAAAAACGGTGTCTGAGAATGAAAAATCCTCCGGTAAAAACCGCTCCGGAAATCCAGAGGGAAAACAGGATTTTTCCGGAAGAAAAATCTCTTTTCCGGTCTTTAAAATAATCTTCCGTTTCCTGCTTCGGAACAAAAATTCCCCCTTCGGGAATTTCCTCCCAAAGGATTTCGCCGGATTCGGAAACCGTGGTTTCCGGTTCTTCAATGGGCTTATAAAAACTCAGCCCGGAGGAAAATTCGAAAGGCAGCAAAAGCCGGATTATCACAAGGACCCAGAGCAGCACAAAAAATTTTGCGAAAAACCTTTCCCGGAAAATCCCCCGGAAAAGGAGGATAAATCCGATTGCCGCCGATGCAGCAACGTTCGCAAAAAGAAGCCCGTTCATTCCTCGTCCTCCATGTTTCTGACCATTTCACGGAGATTCTGAAGCTGTTCCCGGCTTATTTTTCCGCTTCCGATAAGGGCGGAAACAAGAAGGTCCGGCGAACCTTCAAAAAGCCGGTCGATAAGTTCAAAAGCTTCGGTTTCCTGAACTTCGTTTTTCGAAACGGCGGCTTTGCAGAAAAATCCCGGGTCCCGGCGCAGAACAGCGCCTTTTTCAACGCATTTTTTGATTACGGTATAGGTCGTTGTTTTGCTCCAGCCGATGGATTCCCCAAGTGCGGCGGCAAGTTCTTTTGCGGACATTTCGCCGTTTTTCCAAAGGAGCTCCATAACCCGGATTTCCGAAGAAAAAAGTTTTTCGGTCATTTTTGTCACCTCTTGTTCTATTGCAGTAGAATTCTACGATTTCATTCTACCGCGATAGAACAGATTTGTCAACCCCCAATTTTCAAAAAGCCCCCTTGCCAAAGGGGGGCTGGCACCGAAGGTGACTGGGGGATTCTTTGCAAATTGAAAGTTGAAAGTTGAAAGTGGAAAGTGCGGGTGCGGATATCATCCGACCGGTTTTTCTGAAAGCCCCCCTTGTTAAAGGGGGGTGTTTCTGACTTTTGGTCAGAAACGGGGGGATTCTGTTGAAATTACCGGCTGAATTGTAATACCTCCTCAGAGGAGGAGGTGTCACGCCCATAAGAATAAAGGCGTGACGGAGGAGGGATAATCCCTGACCGGTTGCGATGGATTCGTAAAATTAATGTAGGGCGGGGGCTTGCTCCCGCCGTTATTTTTGTTTATAATGTACCCCCATTTCTTTGACGGCGCAAAGAAACGGCGGTACCCGCCAAAGAAACGCTTTCCAACCCCTGCAGTTTGCTCCCGCAAACGCTGTCCCCTT
>JAFQBT010000057.1 GCA_017399625.1 Oscillospiraceae bacterium | reverse complement strand
GTCAATCCCGTCCCGTTAAATTCAGCCGGTAATTTCAACAGAATCCCCCCGGTTTTGGCAAAGCCAAAACCACCCCCCTTTAGGCAAGGGGGGCTGTTGGCTCGGTGGAAGGCGGAGGAACACCTCATCCGTCTTTTTGCCTTCGGCAAAAATCCACCTTTTGCTCAGCCGCAGACGGCAGACCCCTCTGTCTGCTGAGCAGACATCTCCCCTAACAGGGGAGTCTCCTCAAGGGGAAGGCTATGCCCTCCGGGTTGCCTGTTATCGCCCTGCATTTTAAACTTTCCACTTTCCACTTTCAATTTGTAAAGAATCCCCCCGCTTATATCCATCAATTCTATGCGGGAATTGGTGCGATTATGCACCGACAGAATTTGACAATGCCGCCGCCTTATTATAAAATATATGTATCTATACCGTTGGAGGTGCAAAAATGCCCGAAATTTCTCTTCCGATTCTGCTGATTGCCGCGGGAATTTCCCTTGCGGCTGGTTTTGTTCTTGCTTTTCTGATTCGCGGAGCAAAAATTTCCGCCCTTAAGGCGGAAAACGCCGCGCTTAAATCCGAAAAGGAAAAGCTTTTTTCCGAAAACGAGGACAATAAAAAAAGCCGCGAGCGGCTTCTTTTTGATATTTCCGAAAAGGACCGGGACCTTGCGGTTCGGGAAACAATGTTCCGCACAGTGCAGCTTCAGCTTGCGGATGAGGAGCGGAAAAATTCCGGACTCACCGAAAAGCTCGATGCCCTCACAAGGGAGCTGAACGCGGTTTCCGCAAAGGCAGCGACTGCGGAGGAAAGCAGCAGGAACATCCGGGAATGGATCGAAAAGGCGGATTCCAGCCTTCGGGATTCCTTCGCCAGCATTTCCAAAACCATCACCGAAAATAACAACCGGGTTTTCCTCGAAACCGCAAACGATAAGGTCGGAGGAATCGTCACACCCGTCAGCGCGGAACTCAAGGAACTGCGCACGAAAGTTGAGGAGCTTGAGCAAAAGCGCGTTTCCGCATACGGAAGGCTCGACGAAAAAGTTGAAAATCTTCAGAAGCAGAACAGCGAACTTAAATCCGCCACTGACCTTCTGAACAGCACCCTCCGGAACAATTCCCAGAGGGGAAAATGGGGTGAAGAACAGCTCCGGAAGGTTGCGGAGCTTGCCGGAATGGTGGAGCACATTGATTTTGAGGAGCAGGAGGTCAATGCCGAAGGCAGCCGTCCGGATATGGTTATCCATCTCACCGGCGGACGCACCGTTACGGTTGACAGCAAAGCGCCAATGAATGCCTATCTCGCCTGGCTGGATGATACGGATGATTCCGCAAGGGAAAAACATCTCGCGGAACACGTCCGCGCACTGCGCACGCATATTGATGCGCTCAACAAAAAGGCCTATTGGAAAAACGAGGACCGGAGCGCCGAGATGGTTGCGATGGTGGTTCCCTATGAAAGCGGACTTTCCTGCGCTTTTGCGGCGGACCGGGAAATTTTCGGTTACGCCATGGAAAAAAACGTCCTTCTCCTTTCGCCCATGACCTTCTATGCCTTTCTGAAGTCCGTTTCCGCCGGCTGGCAGGAGAACGCCATGAGCGAAAACGCAAAGGAAATTGCGAAGCAGAGCCGGGAACTCATCAAGCGCTTTGAAAAATTCAGCGAGCATTTCGGAAAAATCGATACCGCACTCCTCGGCGCAAGAAGAGCTTTTGACGACGCCATGGGTTCCTATAACAGCCGCCTGATGCCTTCCTTCAACCGCTTCAAAATGCTTTCGGTCAGCACCGACGAAGTTCCGCAGCTGGAGGAATAAAAAGTCCCCCTTGCCTGAAGTGAGCTTAGCCTTCCCAGAGGAGACTCCCCTGTTAGGGGAGATGTCTGCGTAGCAGACAGAGGGGTCTGCCGTCTGCGGCTGAGCAAAAGGTGGGTTTTCTGCAACTTGTTGCAGAAAAGACGGAAGAGGGATTTCCAAGCAACCCGGAGGGCAGCCTCCCTTGTGCAAAGGGAGGTGGCATTTCCGAAGCAAATGACGGAGGGATTGTAATCCCATCCCATTAAATTCAGCCGGTAATTTCAACAGAATCCCCCCGGTTTTGGCAAAGC
>JAFQBT010000056.1 GCA_017399625.1 Oscillospiraceae bacterium | reverse complement strand
GACCAACATTTGCTGGTCAGGCGGCTTATTTGTTTGTTATGCCTTTGATTGCCATAAACTATCAAAATAGCGGATTTTGATATGTCACGGAACGGGGGCAAAGTTGGAGAAAACGGTGTACGGGTCATATGGCAAGGACGGAAAATTTCTGTGTTTTTGAATGGTGGAAGTTCAGGCATCGTTACAAGCAAAACCTATTCAAAAGGGCACAACTGGTTTGAAATATCCGTTTGCATGTACAGAGGTTTGAAGCGGTTGGCGATACGGTAAGGGAATGAGTCCTAAAGGAAAATAATGGAAACTTAAAAGGCGTGCAGAAAAGCCGAAAAGACAAAAAATAAGTAAATATGAGCATCAGTATGCGGAATATCGATTGTTTTTTATATTTAATAGATTTATAATAAAAATGTATATGCATTTTTTATTATCGGAGGGCAGAGCAGATGAAATTTCTTAAAAGGCTGATGGCTCTTATACTTGCAATAAATATGGCGTTTTCCGGTGCGGTTCCTGCTTTTGCGTTTGAACTGGAAGAAGCCGGAGAGGAGATTGGTTTTTTCGAAGGGGAAACGGAAGAAGAGAAAACTCCTGCACCGGATTTTTCAGGAAAGAAAGTTTCAATCCTCGGCGACAGCATTTCGACTTATTCCGGGGTTTCCAATAACGCGCAATATAACCCGGCTCTCGGCAAAAACGTCGGCTTCTATCCGGTAAACGACGTGACCTCCCGGGAGGAAACATGGTGGCAGCAGACTGCCGACCTGCTCGGTATGGAGGTTCTTGTCAACAACTCCTCCGGCGGCGGAAGGGTTCTTTCCGACGAAACTTTCAGCAGGATTTCCGGCGGAATCTTCAGTTCCTCCATCCGCAACGAAGCGGCATATAAAAACCGCTGCGTCAGCCTCCATAACGCAAAGGGCGAAAACCCGGAGGTCATCCTCGTGTTCCTCGGAACTAACGATTTCAGCTATCATCTTGATGCGGAAAACTGCGAAGCCTGCAGTGTTCTTGCGGAATGTTCCCTTTGCAAAGGTACGAACACCTGTGAAAACTGCGTAAAAACAAGCGGCTTCGGTTCGAGTTTCTGCCTCGCAAGCCTCGGAACTGCGGATATCGGCGATTACCTGATAACCGAAAATCAGGACGGAACTTTTGCTTATTCCGTTCCGAAAACCGTCTGCGAAGCCTATGCGGTGATGCTCCATAAGATAATCCGGGCATATCCGGATGCAGAGGTTTTCTGCCTTGGGCTTCTTCCAAGGCGCAGCCCGGATTATTCCGGCGGATATCATGACCACGGTCAGCCGACGGATTTCAATAACGAAATCGAAAAAATCGCGGAAAAATTCGGAGCGGGATTCATAAACCTTGAAAACTGCGGAATAGAAAAGGAAGCCGCCGTTTTTGATAAATATATTTATGACAAAGCGGTCCATCCCAATGCCGCCGGCATGGACGAAATCACAAAAGCGGTTGTTTCCGGAATGCTCGGCGGCGCGGAAGTTTATAACGTTTCCGCAGAACTTTCCAATGCGGAATTTGAAGGAAACAAAATGGCGGTTTCCGACCTTGCCTATACCGCAAAAATAACCCCTACGGAAGGGTTCAAAAACCTTGAAATTACCGTCACCATGGGCGGTGATGATATTACGGAAACCGCTTATGCAGACGGAATTATCACAATTCCCTGCGTTGACGGAGATATTGTTATAAAAGCCGTTGCCGGACGCGAACCGGAAAATTTTCGCTGGGAATTCGACGGAACCGGGCTTGTCAGCACCGGAGAATCCGGAAACAGCCCTGAAAAACTTTCCGGCTCCGTTTCCGGAGGTCTGTTCAAAGGCACCCGCTACAAGTTTGAAAAAGCTCTTATCCTCCATCACGACCTTCCGTGGGTGATGGAATGGAAGGGCGAAGGCACCGGCGGATTCATGCTTTCGAAATACACAAAAACCAACGACGGAAACAGATATTTCTTCCACCGTTCCGGAAACAGCCTTGAGGCATTCGGTTACTGGAACTTTGATGAAGGCGTAAATCACAACTACGGCGTTTCGCTCAAAGATGTTATTGATACCGGAAGCCATGTTTACCGGCTTGAAAACAAAATCACCGCCGAAGGAAATATGGTTTATCTTACCGTTGACGGCGGCGAAATGTTCCGCATGGACGGTTTTTTCCATGGCGGAACATCACAGAACACCACCGGAAACTGGATAAGCGGAAAGGATTTTGTTTTCGGATATATCGGAACGGAAGAACTTCCGCTGACGGATTAT
>JAFQBT010000055.1 GCA_017399625.1 Oscillospiraceae bacterium | reverse complement strand
GTGTGGGGCCTGAGCCTCATCATTCCGGGTCTGAGCTCCTCGTCGGTGCTTCTGTACATGGGGCTTTACGAGCCGATGACTGCGGGTATTGCGGCGCTCGATTTCGCCGTGATTCTGCCGTTGCTGCTGGGTCTGCTCATTACGGTGATTTCGCTGGCGCGTTTTGTGAACAGCCTGTTTGAAAAGCACTACGCGGTGGTTTCCCGGTTCATTCTGGGCTTTGTGATCGCTTCGTCTCTGAAGATTGTGCCGACCAGCTTTGAGGGTGTGGGCTCGCTTGTGTTCTCGCTTGCCTGCTTCGGCGTGGGCTTTGCGGTGGCCAGGTATATGGACATCGCCAGAAATAAGCAGCAGGAAAACTGACCTGAAACGAGAAGCACCGGAATCTGTTGAAGATTCCGGTGCTTTTATGATGCCGATATATTTTGCAAATCAGAAAGCGGCGTTATACTGTGCGAAGCGAAGATGGGGTTTGGACAGCAGCCCAAGACGTTCTTTCAGGGTTGTTTCAGCGCTTGACCGGCGTTTCCACACCGGTCTGTATCGTATCCCACAGGCCGTACTGGTCGGTGTTTTGCAGGGCGGAGAGCATGTAGTCTTTCAGGTGCGGATAGGTCTTGCACAGAGAGGCGATCAGCTGCTTGATTTCCTCGCGCTTGGAGTTGCCGTCAGCCGGTTTTGAGGATTTCGCAAAGGTCGGAAGCGGAAATGGTAACGTCGATGGTTTCGCCTGCTTCGATTGCGGAGAGCATTGCGTTATAGATTGCGTAAATGCAGTCATAAGCGGAAGCGCCGAACTGGTTAAGGGTATCGGTGCCGAATTTTTCGGTGTATTTTGCGATATATTCAGCAGCAATGCCTTCGGTTGCGTTGGAATCAAAGTGAGAAAGCATGGAAACTTCCTGGGGAATTACGGAGAAATCTTCGAACTGACCTGCAAGACCGTCGAAACCGTCGCAGCCGTAATAAACAGCGTCATCTGCAATAATGCCTTTTGCCTGGGTCATAAAGACGGAAGCGGGCTGGTAATAGATGGGCATGAAAATGAAGGAGCAGTCTTTAAGGGTGGAAATCTGGGAGGAGAAGTCGGAAGCTTCGCCGGTGAAAACGGTTTCAACAACGGAGATGGAAGGATCAAGGTTATCTTTGAACTGTTCAAAAATACCGTTGGAATAAGCGTCGTCGGATTTATAGAAAACGCCGATTTCGGTAAGACCGAGGGAGTTTACATATTCCGCTGCAACTTTGCCCTGGTTGCCGTCCGCAAAGCACATCTGATAGCCGTTTTCAAATTCGGGAATCTTATCGCCGGAAGCGGAAGGAGTAAGGAAGAATATATTGTCTTCAACGGAAAGCTGTTTGAATTCAAGACCGGGAGCGGTTGTTACGCAGCCGAGGGAAACCTGCATGCCGCCTTCAAGCATGGAAGCATAGTTTGCGGTAACTTTGGTTGCATCATTAGTATCATCGGTTGCGATGAGTTTGAACATAACGCCGTTAAGACCGCCGTTTGCGTTGATTTCGTCAACAGCCATCTGCGCGGAGTTCTGAACAGCAACGCCATAAACTGCTGCGCCGCCGGTAAGAGGTCCGGAAACGCCGATGATGAATTCGGTGTTATTTTCGGTATAGTTGGAACCGCCGGAGCATGCTGCAAAGCTGAAAACCATGATAAGGGCAAGAGCTGCAGCGAAAAGTTTTTTTGCATTAAATTTCATCTTAAAAGCCTCTTTTCAACGATTTAAAGTGGTTGAATTTATAATAGCACAAAACATTAAAAATGTTAATAGTTAATATCGACAAAATTTGCATAATATGCATAGGGATTTTTTATGCAGTCTATAAAATAATCTTATACCTATTATAATAACGCACAAAATGTATTTTTATACCGAAAAAGATTGATAATTTCAATAATTATACATTCCGGAGCGGGTTCTTCCGCAAAAGCATAATTATGTTGCGATGATGAGCAAAATATGTTAAACTGTTGTTGATAAATCAACAGAAATTGATATTTTTAACAGGATGTGAAACGATGAAAATACATCAGAAAAAAATGCCCTATTCGGAAGTTCTGAAACTTCCACGGCTGAAACATAAAAATCCCTTAAAGCCAAACGGCGCCCTCTGCGCCCTTGTAAGAATCCTTGTTGAACCCACCCTCCGCCAGATAAAATTTTCCTATACAAAGGAAAGAATGGAGCTTATCGGAAAGGACGAACCCTGCCTTATCCTTATGAACCATTCCAGCTTCACCGATATGAAGCTTGCCTACGGAATTTTTTATCCGAAAAAAACCGGATTCATAACCTCCGTTGATGCCATGTCCGGAATCCTCGGAAAATTCATGCGCATACTCGGATGCAGCCCCACCCATAAATTCGTTACGGATATGAGCCTGCTCAAGGATATCGAATATATGCTCAAGGTCAACAAAACGAATGTCATCATGTATCCTGAAGCGGGATATTCCCTTGACGGAAGAACAACGACCCTTCCCCGGAAGCTCGGCGTTCTTCTCAAAAGGCTCGGCGTTCCGGTGGTGACCGTCATCACAACCGGCGCTTTTGCAAGAGATCCGGTCTATAACATGCTCCAGATCCGTGATGTAAAAGTCAGCGCACATGTAAAATGCCTTGCCACCGCCGAGGAAATCAAGGAAAAATCCGTTGCGGAACTGGACGCAATGATCGACGAGGCCTTTTCCTTCGATAACTTTGCATGGCAGAGGGACAACAAAGTTGTTATCGATGAACCTTTCCGGGCGGACGGACTCCACAGAGTCCTTTATAAATGTCCCCATTGCGGCGAGGAAAACGAAATGGAAGGCAAGGGAATCCATATCACCTGCAACGCCTGCGGAAAAAAATGGGAAATGGACGAATACGGCCGGCTTTCCGCTCTTGAAGGAGAAACGGAATACAGCCATATTCCGGACTGGTACGACTGGCAGAGGGAATGCGTCCGGAAGGAAATCGAGGACGGAACCTATCTCCTCGATACTGACGTCGATATTGCCGTTCAGGTCAACCTCAGCGGAATCTGCATGATAGGTCCGGGACATCTTACCCATAACGCGGAAGGCTTCCATCTTACCAATGCCGACGGCGACCTTGATTACCGGCAGAACGCCGAATTTACCCATACCCTCTATGCGGATTATTACTGGTACGAAATTGCCGATACCATCGGAATCGGCGACAACGAATTTTCCTATTTCTGCTTCCCGAAAAAGAATCTTTCCGTAACAAAGGCGCGCCTTGCAACGGAAGAACTTTATAAATGGACGAAGGAAAAGAAAAAGGAAGCCCGTAAATTAAAAAGAGCACAGCGCGAAACTGAACAATAAAAGAATGAGCACCGCTCCGGAGGAGCGGTGCTCATTTCTGTTTATCCGCATGCTCATGCGGTTTTATGCCGTTTTATTATTTGAGATATTCGCCGATTTCGTTTGCGCCGAGGATCGCAGCATAAACGTCTTCGGGGGTAACTTCGAAAGGCATGTTGCCGACGGTATCTCCGGGTGCGCAGACGGTTTCTGCAACAGCCATGATTTCTTCGGGTTTGATTTCGGTTACGTCAAGGTCTGCAAGAGTGGTGGGAAGGCCGACTTCCTGGCAAAGGGAAACAACTTCTTCAATTTCATCCTTGGGTGCGTTTTCAAGAACAAGCTGAACAAGAACGCCGAAAGCAACTTTTTCGCCGTGATAGAATTTGTGGGTTGCTTCGATTGCGGTAAGACCGTTGTGAACAGCGTGTGCAGCAGCAAGACCGCCGGATTCAAAACCGATACCGGAAAGATAGGTGTTTGCTTCGATGATGTTCTCAACAGCTTTGGTGCAGACTTTGTTCTTTACTGCGAGATATGCGGCAACGCCGTCTTCAAGAAGAGTTTCATAGCAGAGTTTTGCAAGAGCAAGAGCGGTTTTTGTGGGTTTGCCGCCAACGCAGTTGCTTGCCTGGCTCTGTGCGCAGGCTCTTGCTTCAAAATAAGTTGCAAGAGCGTCGCCGATACCTGCTGCAAGAAGTCTTGCGGGAGCTTTGGAAACAACATCGGTGTCAACAAGAACGATGTTGGGGTTGCTGGGGAGGAAAAGGTATTTTTCAAAAACGCCTTCGTCGGTGTAAATTACGGAAAGTGCGGAGCAGGGAGCGTCGGTGGAAGCGATGGTGGGAACGATTACAACGGGTTTGCCGGTGTAGTAACCGACTGCTTTTGCGGTGTCGTGAGTTTTGCCGCCGCCGATACCTACAACAACGTCGCCGCCCTTTTCTTTAAGGACTTCGATAACGCGGTTGATTTCGGTCATGGAGCATTCGCCGCCGAATTCTTCGACTTCGAATTTTTTGTCTGCCATGCCTGCTTCAACGGAAGGCATAACGATGGGTTTTACGAATTTGTCAACGAGGATGAACATGGAATCGCCGATTGCGCCTGCGTGTTTTGCAAGGTTAACAAGTTCTCCTCTGCCCTGGATATATCTGGTAGGGCTGCCGATTATTTTTGCCATAGTGATTTCTCCTTTTTGTATAAAATTTAACATCTATATTTATACCACTATGTTAAATTTTTGTCAATAAAAAATAAGCGCAGGAAAACAAAAAAAATCCTCCCGGATTTCCGGGAGGATTTTTCGTTTTACGAAAACGTGAATTATTTGTTTCTGATAGCTGCCTGTGCTGCTGCAAGTCTTGCGATCGGAACACGGAAAGGAGAGCAGGAAACATAGGAAAGACCTACTCTGTGGCAGAAATCGATGGTTGCGGGGTCGCCGCCGTGTTCGCCGCAGATTCCGAGATGGATGTCAGGACGGGTGGAACGGCCGAGTTTTGCAGCCATATCTACGAGTTTGCCAACGCCTTCCTGGTCAAGTTTTGCGAAAGGATCGGATTCATAGATCTTCTTGTCATAGTAGGAACCGAGGAATGCGCCTGCGTCGTCACGGCTGAAGCCGAAGGTCATCTGGGTAAGGTCGTTGGTACCGAAGGAGAAGAATTCTGCTTCTTTTGCGATTTCGTCAGCAAGAAGAGCTGCTCTCGGGATCTCGATCATGGTACCTACTTTATAGGTAAGTTTTACGCCGTTTTCAGCGATGACTTTTTCAGCGGTTTCAACAACAACGTTTTTGACGTATTTGAGCTCTTTGAGTTCGCCAACGAGCGGGATCATGATTTCGGGAACGATGGTCCAGTCGGGATGAGCTTTGGAAACATTGATAGCTGCTTCGATAACTGCTCTGGTCTGCATTTCTGCGATTTCGGGATAGGAAACTGCAAGACGGCAGCCGCGGTGACCCATCATGGGGTTGAATTCATGGAGACCTGCGATGGTTGCTTTAAGATCTTCAACGGTAAGACCCATTTCGGAAGCAAGAGCAACGATATCTTCTTCTGCGGAAGGAAGGAACTCATGGAGAGGCGGGTCGAGGAAGCGGATGGTAACTGCTTTTCCTTCAAGAGCCTCGTAAAGACCTTCAAAGTCGCCTCTCTGCATGGGAAGGAGTTTTGCAAGAGCCGCTCTGCGGTGTTCTTCGTCTTTGGAAACGATCATTTCACGCATTGCTGCAATACGGTCGGGATCGAAGAACATGTGCTCGGTACGGCAAAGGCCGATGCCTTCAGCACCGAATTTAACAGCCTGCTGTGCGTCTCTGGGGGTATCTGCGTTGGTGCGGACACCAAGGGTTCTGATTTCGTCAGCCCAGCCCATGAGAGTGCCGAAATAGCCGGAGATGGAAGCTTCAACAGTGGGGATTGCTTCGCCGTAGATTTTACCGGTGGAACCGTCGAGGGAGATGTAATCGCCTTCGCGGAAGGTTTTGCCGCCGAGTTCGAAGTATTTTTCTTCCTCATGCATAACGATATCGCCGCAGCCTGCTACGCAGCAGGTTCCCATGCCGCGTGCAACAACTGCTGCGTGGGAAGTCATACCGCCGCGAACGGTGAGGATACCCTGGGAATGGTGCATACCTTCGATATCTTCGGGAGAAGTTTCAAGACGGCAGAGAACAACTTTCTCGCCGCGGTTTGCCCATGCAACTGCTTCGTCTGCGGTGAAAACAACACGGCCGCAAGCTGCACCGGGAGATGCGGGAAGTGCGGAACCGACTGCTTTTGCTGCTTTAAGAGCTGCTGCGTCGAACTGGGGATGAAGAAGTGCGTCAAGAGATTTGGGGTCAACGGACATAACAGCTTCTTCTTTGGTGATAAGACCTTCTTCAACAAGGTCGCAGGCTACTTTGAGAGCAGCGGTTGCGGTACGTTTGCCGTTTCTGGTCTGGAGCATATAGAGTTTGCCGTTTTCAACGGTAAATTCCATATCCTGCATGTCGTGATAATGGTTTTCGAGTTTCTTTGCGATTGCTGCAAATTCTTCGTAAATACCTTCGCGGATGTCGTTGAGCTGTTCAATGCTCTGAGGAGTACGGATACCTGCAACAACGTCTTCGCCCTGTGCGTTGATAAGGAATTCGCCGAAGAGTTTGTTTTCGCCGGTTGCGGGGTTACGGGTAAATGCAACGCCGGTACCGGAAAGGTTGCCGCTGTTGCCGAAT